>JBGTLX010000769.1:0-4590 GCA_041743855.1 Rhizobiaceae bacterium
ATGAATCCAAGCATGATGATCGCCATCACAGCGCCCATGAAGAGAGCCATCCACGTCCGCGTTTGGCTGTAAAACACGTGATCCAGCGCGTATGTATTGAGGTACATCAAGCCGAACATCACGACGGTCGAAGTTGCGATCATGGCGGCGAAGCGTGTGTAAGACATCGTTCTTCCTTTTCTTGGGTTACTTCACCAGCATCCAGATCGCCATTGCGACCATCCTGCCACTATAGGATTGTCCGGGGCAACGCGTATCTGGGGCATGAGAAGTCTACGTCAACAATGAACGGAGAGGCATGCTATGAAAGACAGCACTAAACAGGCCGATCGGGGGGGTGATAAAACCGAGCGCACTGACGCGCTTGAGCAATTGGATGATTGGCTTCAGACGCCCATGATTTTGCTGAGCTTTGTCTGGCTCGTGCTGCTGATCGTCGAGTTCGTCTGGGGAAACATTCGGCTCTTCGAAATTTTCGGCACCATCATTTGGGTCGTCTTCATCGCAGAATTTCTAGTTCGATTGACCCTCGCACCTGAAAAAGCTGCCTTCTTCCGGGGGAACTGGATTACCGTCATTGCATTGGCCGTGCCGGCGATGCGGTTGCTCCGGGTATTCCGAATTTTCCGTGTCGCCCGGGCAACCCGTGGATTGCGGCTCCTGCGGGTAGTGGGCGCCGCCAACCGGGGCATGAACGCGCTCAGAACTAGCCTGGGGCGCCGCGGCCTCGGTTATGTGCTAGGCGCGACGGTCGTCGTCGCCCTCCTCGGCGCGGCCGGCATGCTTGCGTTCGAGTCCGCAGCCGAAGTCGAAGGCGGATTCAAAGGGTACGGCGACGCGCTCTGGTGGACAGCCATGCTGCTGACGACCATTGGCTCGGCGTTCTGGCCGCAGACGGTTGAAGGGCGGCTATTGTGTTTTATTCTTTCACTCTATGGGATGACCGTGTTCGGCTACATTACGGCGAGCCTTGCCAGCTTTTTTATCGGCCAGGAAGCAAAGGTCAAAGGGAGCGATTTGGCCGGGGCGCATGACATCGCCGAACTCAAACGGGAAATTACGCTTTGGCGGAGCGAACTCCAGCGCACCGGATATGAAAGCCATTAACGCCCGAACCGGTGGAATAACATGATGCCCGTAAGACGTGCCAAAGGGAGTTGCAGAAGCCGCGCAACGAACGCAATTGCGTCGTAAGCTTATCCTGCGATCGATTGACGTTTTGGCCGCCGGTTTCTTCGTCACAATCGCGGCTAGATTATTTTCTTCGAAGCCAATTCCGCACGCCGGCGACGGCGCTCCGCATTTTGCCCGTCACTTTATCGGCGCCGCTCCGAGGATCACCGATCACCCTTCCGGCTTCTTCTTTCACGTCGCCTTTGCCCTTCACCGTGGAGTGCTTGATCCGCGTCTTATTGTCCGGTTTTGCATCCCCAGTCGCACCGCCCAGATCAAATCCGGGCCGGTTGATGGCACCCGGTTTAGAGTCGCGCGCCGCCACCACTGCCCGGTCGATATTTCCCTGTTGATCCTTTGATCTGTTGCGATTTCGCGACGATTTTTCATTCATCCGATTGCTCCAGAACTTGCACTGAACCGTTTACCTCGCAATGCGTTAATAGCAACACTGCCGTGATGGTTCCGAAGAAGAGTAACGCGTGGGACGGCGGCACGCGCCCGATGTCCTTTCTGCTTCTGTCGGCGCCGGTAAAGTTGGTACTATGACTGTAATCGACCTGATCGGTGTTGCTTGGCAGGCCTGCCGAAGAGCTCACCGCGATCACGTGACAATGGTCGCCGCCGGGGTTGCTTTCTTCGTGCTGCTTGCAACTTTTCCAGGCATCGCGGCCATCGTTTCGCTATACAGTTTTTTCGCGGATCCTGAAAAAGGCGGCACGCTCCTCGCAGCTCTTCCGGCGGTCTTGCCTGAACAGGCGGTTGAGATCATCGCTCGGCAGACCAGGCGCGTCGCAGAACAGCAAGGCGCGTCAGGCCGCGGTTTCATCTTCGCGCCCTTACTTGGGATCGTCATTCTGGTCTGGAGCACAACAAAGGGAATCAGATCGCTTTTTAACGCGCTCAATTTAATCCACGGTACGGAGGAAAGGCGCGGATTCATTAAGCTGACTGCCGTCTCTCTGGTTTTTACAATTGGCTTGATCGCTTTCCTGCTTTTCGTGATTGGCGTCGTTTTCATTATGCCGACCGTTCTCAGCGGTATTGGACTTGGTGGTGTTTCATCGCGAATAATTATAATTAACCTGTTGCGTTGGCCGATTCTGCTCGTTGTCGTCGGCCTCTCGTTCAGCCTGATCTATTACTTCGGCTCGAGTCGCGAGAATGCGGAGTGGCGCTGGCTCACGATCGGGAGCGGCATCGCATCGCTCCTTTGGGTTTTGTCCTCGATCCTGTTCGAATGGGCGGTCACAAGATTCGGCGGCTTCGACGATCTCTACGGCTCTCTCAGTGCCGTGATCGGCTTCATGATCTGGATCTGGCTTTCGACCATCGTGGTGCTCTTCGGCGCTGAGCTCGACGCCGCAATCACGCGCCGCATCGACCGCTCCGCACGTTCGCGGCCTGACGTCCTTTGCTCGCGCCTCCGGATGTGAGAGGGGACGAACTCTCGCGCAAATCAAGTTACCGGGATGGACGAAAATGGCTGAATCAGACCTGATCCGGCATCGAATGTTGGCGGTGATTACGGTTTTGCTTGTGATCGCCAGTTTACGGGCAAGTTATGCCGTCACCATGCCCTTGGCCGCCGCGATCGTTGTCATCGCAGCCATCTGGCCGATCAAGCCGTGGCTCGACCGGGCGCTTCCGTCGAAAATTAGTTATCTCATCACGATCTTGGTTCTGCTTTTTATCTCCGTCGGCTTTATTGGAGCGGTGTATTTTTCTGCAGCACAGGTCGTGCGCGCCTTTGCCCAGAATCAGGAACAGTTCAACAGCATATACGCGTCGCTAACCGATCGGGCAGCGCAATGGGGTTTTGAGGGGTTCGGCGGTCAGGAGGGTTATGCGCGCCTGCTCAACTTCGGCCAAACTCTGTTATCCAATGGCTATGCCGTTTTTGTCTACCTCGGCTTTATCGCCATATTGGTGATCCTCGGTCTGCCGGAAGTGCCGGCACTGCGCAAAAAAGTTGACGCGGCGCTGACTGCGACCGATCGACGGGAACTGATCGACACGGTCGATGAGATCGCTACGAAGGTTCGCCAATATCTCGGCGTGACGGCGCTCACCAGCGTGATCACGGGAGTCGCTTCAGCGTTGTGGGCGTTCGCCGTCGGGCTCGAGCTTGCGCTGGTCTGGGGAATTCTGAACTTTCTGCTGAACTTCGTTCCCGTCATCGGAAACTTTATCGGCATCATCCCGGCCAGCCTCTACGCGATTATTCAATTCCAGAACTTGACTATGACGCTGATCGTATTTTTCGGTTTTGCAGTCCTGCAGATCGTGATAAGCAACTTCATCTACCCGACATTGCAGGGACGCAGCCTCGCGCTTTCCCCTATCGCAATCGTTATAGCTCTCGCGTTCTGGAGTTGGGTATGGGGCATTGCCGGAGCTCTGATCGCGGTCCCGCTCACAGCCGCGCTCGTTGTCATCTGCGAACACTTCCGCAGCACCGAGTGGATCGCGCGGCTGCTCTCGAGTCCAAAAACAGCGGATCTTCCCGAACAGCGAATGACGGGAAAAGGCTAGCGCGCAGCAAATTCTATTTTAGAAAGTGGATCCTTTAGCTTCACTAAGCTCTCAACGACGTGGCTTGGTCACGCACAACCCGTTCTGTTCCAGAAAATCAGCGGATTGCTCGATCCTGGGATTAGGGTCCAGACTCATTAAAGCCACCAGACGAGGGCGGCTGCAAGGCAGACAGATGCGAGATAGTTTCGGGCCAGCTTGTCGTATCGTGTTGCGATACGCCGGAAGTCCTTCAGCCTGTTGAAGGCGTTCTCGATCTGCCAGCGCAGTTTATAGAGGCGCTTGCTGAAGCTGAACGGCTGTTTCCGATTACAGCGGTTGGGAATGACGGGCTTGGTCCCGCGCTCATGCAACTCCTCGCGCAGTTCGGCGCTGTCGTATGCCTTGTCGCCGAGCATGCATTTCGATGGCTTCACTCTGCGGATCAGCCGTTCGGCGATCGGGCAGTCGTGCGCTTCGCCCCCGGTCAACAGGATGGCGATCAGGCGCCCCTTAGCATCTGCGAGTGCATGGATCTTCGTGTTGCGCCCTCCGCGCGAACGACCCACAGCCTGCTTTTTCTCCCCCCTTTTCCGCCGGATGCCGAGCGGTGTGCTTTAACATGGGTGGAGTCGATCATCTGCGTGTCTGCGGATCGCCCGCTCCTGGCCAACTCCCGGAAAAGGTTTTCCCACAACCCGCGCCGTGCCCAACGCACGAAGCGGTTATAGATCGTCGTCGGCGGGCCATATTCGGGTGGGCAATCGCACCAGCGGCAGCCACTCCTGAGAACATGCACAATCCCGCTGATGACCCGGCGATCGTCAACCCGCTCGACGCCACGGACATCGGTCGGCATATGCGGCTCGATCCGAAACCACTGCTCGTCGCTCAGCCAAAACA
>JBGTLX010000770.1:0-2029 GCA_041743855.1 Rhizobiaceae bacterium
GAGCGCTCGCTCAAGCTTGGCGCGATCTCAGCCGCCGAAGTCATCCAGCATTATGGCGCGCGGCCGGAAACCGACCTCAAGGCGCTGGCCGGGGACCTGCTCGGCTGATCCGCAAAAGAAATGGGCGGCCCGTTTCCGGACCGCCCCTTTCCTCACTGAAAGTCGATCAGCCGCGGTCGGGACCGGCGCCGGCCGAGCCCTTGTCATCGACCCCCGGAATGCGCGGTTCGATGTCCTCGATTTCCACCTCATGAACTTCGATGCGGCCCTTGCCGAGATGGCTGTGCGACCGGCTGTAGCCGAAGTAGAGCAGCAGCCCGATGGCCGTCCAGATCGGCAGGACGAGCATCGCCGACGTCGGCAGGTTGAAGAACAGGAACATGCAGCCGAGGATGGTCAACGGGCCGATGATCGCCAGACCTGGTACGCGGAATGGCCGCTTCCGGTCGGGATCGCTGCGGCGCAGCAGCATCACCGCGACAGCGACCATCAGGAAGGCGTAGAGCGTCCCCGCATTGGCGATATCGGCGAGCTGGCCGACCGGGAAGAAGGCCGCGGCGATGGCCACGACGACGCCTGTGATCGCGGTCACGACATAAGGCGTCCGCCACTTCGGGTGAACCTTCGAGAGGACGTCCGGAAGCAGGCCGTCGCGCGACATCACGAAGAAGATGCGGGTTTGCGCGAACAGCAGCACCAGGATCACCGACGGCAGTGCAAGGATCGCCGCATAGCCGAGCAGATTGCCCACCGTGCCGAAACCGATCTGGCGAAGGACGTGGGCGAGCGCTTCGTTCGAGCAGACCAAAGCGTCGGAATATTGCGGCATGGCGCACTGTCGGGCGAGCTCCTCCGAGCCAGTCGGGAACGGAATGCCGCCCGGCCCCATGACCGGCTGTCCGCCGATGGTGCCAACCGCGCCGGCCGCTACGAGGATGTAGAAGACGGTGCAGAACAACAGACTGCCGACGAGCCCGATGGGAACATTGCGCTGCGGGTTCTTGGTTTCCTCCGCCGCGGTAGAGACCGCATCGAAGCCGACGTAGGCGAAGAAGATTGTCGCCGCCGCGCCGACCGCCCCGACGCCCGTGCCGAAGCCGCCGAACAGACCGGCCGGAAGGAACGGGTTGAAGTTGGCGGTTTCGACCGCCGGCAAGGTGAGGACGATGAACGCCGTCAGCGCCGTAACCTTGATCAACACCAGCACGGCGTTGACCTTGGCGCTTTCGCTGGTGCCGATCATCAGCAGCCAGGTGACGAGCAAGGCGATGATCATCGCCGGCAAATTGATGAATCCGCCGGGCGCGCCGCCGAGAGCCAATGGCCCGGCGGTCAAAAAGGGCGGCAAGGCTATCCCGAATGTGTCGGTGAGGATGGTCCCTGTAAAATAGCCGGACCACCCGACCGACACCGCGGACGCCGCGATCGCATATTCCAGCACGAGCGCCCAGCCGACCGTCCACGCCAAAAACTCGCCCATGGTGGCGTAGCTGTACGTGTAAGCCGATCCCGCGACCGGGATCATCGCGGCGATTTCGGAATAGCAAAGCGCCGCCACGACACACACCGCGCCGGCGATGACGAACGCGAGCATCAAGCCCGGACCGGCTTTCTGCGCGCCGGCCGCGGTGAGCACGAAGATACCGGTGCCGATGATGCAGCCGATGCCGAACAGGGTCAGCTGGAACGCGCCGAGCGTCCGTTTCAGCGATTTCTTCTGGGCGGTGGCGAGGATCGCATCGAGCGGTTTGACGCGGCCCAATAGGCCCCCTTGTGGTGCAGAAGTGGCCATCGAACTCCCCTCGAACAAAAATGTTGGCCGGAGCCTAGCGGCTCAATCGGTCAGGGCAATCCCCCTAAGCAGCAAGCATCGGGCCGAGCCGCCGGCCGCCGAACAGATGGACGTGGAGATGGGGCACTTCCTGGCCGCCATCGCCGCCGACGTTGGCGAGCAGGCGATAGC
This sequence comes from Rhizobiaceae bacterium, assembly GCA_041743855.1. Classification (GTDB taxonomy): domain Bacteria; phylum Pseudomonadota; class Alphaproteobacteria; order Rhizobiales; family Rhizobiaceae; genus JBGTLX01. Next base: position 1,964 of record JBGTLX010000770.1, read on the forward strand.
CCGGCACGACCAGCCCGGCATCGCGCGCGACCTTGCCGATGGCGCGCACGAACGCCGCGATTTCAG
>JBGTLX010000771.1:0-6689 GCA_041743855.1 Rhizobiaceae bacterium
GACTGGTGAGCGCGCTGCGCAAGAGGGCCGTCGCAACCGCGCCGGAGGCCAGGCAAAACCCAAATTCGACCGCGAGCGGTTCAAGCGTCAGCCCGGCAAGCCGGACGAGGGCGGACGGCCCGATCATCGTCAGGGTAAGCCACAGGGTGAAGGCGGGCGGCGGCCTGACGGACGCGCCGGCGAGGGCAAGGGCGATCGGCCGCAGAAATCGGCTTTCCAGCCGCGCGAGGAGCGTCCCGTTCAGGTCGACCCGCTGTCTCCCTTCGCCAAGCTCGCGGCGTTGCGCGATCTCCTGAAAAAATAGCCTGGCATGACCGATGGCCGTCAGCGCCTGGACAAATGGCTGTCCTTTGCCCGGATCGTGAAATCGCGGTCGCTGGGCGCGAAGCTGGCGGTCGCGGGGCGCGTTCGCATCAACCGCGACAAGGCGACGCAGGCCTCCGACATGGTCAGGCCGGGCGATGTCCTGACGATCACCCTCGACCGCCGCATCATCGTCTATCGGGTGCTCGATCCGGGCGTCCGGCGCGGGCCGTCCGAGGAGGCGCACAAGCTCTATGAGGACATTTCGCCGCCGCCCGCGCCGAAGGACCCGACCTTGCCCGACGCGATCCCCGCGCTGCGCGATGAAGGCAGCGGCCGGCCCACCAAGAAAGAGCGCCGCGAGACCGACAGGCTGCGCGGAGATGACTGACATTCGCCTGCCGGATGCGTGCGGAATTGTCTTTCGCGCAGAAGCCCTTGCGGAGAATGGCCGGCCTTGCAACGGGCCGGCAAAGCGGATACCTCACCCGCTTATTCAGCTTTCTGGACGTGCCGGAGCCGCCGCATGACCTATGTCGTGACCGACAATTGCATCAAATGCAAATACATGGACTGCATCGAGGTCTGTCCGGTCGACTGCTTTTACGAAGGCGAAAACATGCTCGTCATCCATCCCGACGAGTGCATCGATTGCGGCGTCTGCGAACCCGAATGCCCGGCCGACGCGATCAAGCCGGACACTGAATCCGGCCTCGACAAATGGCTTCAAATCAACACCGAATACGCCTCCAAATGGCCCAACATCACGGCCAAGAAGGACGCGCCCGGCGACGCCAAGGAATTCGATGGCGTCGAAGGCAAATTCGAGACGTATTTCTCGGAAAAGCCTGGCGAAGGCGACTGACTCATGGCAACGACGGGCGCGACATTGGACATATTACCCGGCATCCACATGACGGTAAGCCGGACCTTAGCGATTGCAGCAAATTCTTGATTCTTACGACTTTTTGTGCTATCTCCAACTCATCATGCTGACGGCGCGACGTCGAAAATGGCGCAAAAGCCATAATCACTGAAAGGCGGGAGACTTAATCCGGACCAGACGCTCTGGCCAAGCGATGCCGTGGGCTTCGCAGGCTTGGGCCTTTCCGGCGTCCCATTTCTTGCCATCGCATGACGGGCCGGCTCGGCCGCCAAAAAAACGTTGACCGGCATTCCAAGCCGGGCACATAAAAAGGAGTTCAGCGCGTATGGCAACAATCCCCCAGCAGAAGAAGTCCGCCACGCGGCACGGCTTCAAGACCGGTGAATTTATCGTCTATCCGGCCCATGGCGTCGGGCAGATCGTTTCGATCGACGAGCAGGAGGTTGCGGGCCACAAGCTTGAGCTTTTCGTTATCGATTTCCAGAAGGACAAGATGCGCCTGAAGGTCCCGGTCGCCAAGGCGACTTCGATCGGCATGCGCAAGCTGTCCGAGGAAGATTATGTCGAGCGCGCCCTCAAGGTCGTTCAGGGCCGCGCCCGGGTTAAGCGCACCATGTGGTCGCGCCGCGCGCAGGAATATGACGCCAAGATCAACTCCGGCGACCTGATCTCGATCGCGGAAGTCGTGCGCGACCTCTACAGGGCGGACAATCAGCCGGAGCAGTCCTATTCCGAACGTCAGTTGTATGAAGCGGCGCTTGATCGCATGGCGCGCGAAATCGCCGCCGTAAACCGCATGTCGGAAACCGAGGCCGTTCGCCTTATCGAGGTCAATCTGGCCAAGGGTCCGAAACGCGGCGTCAAGGCCGACAATGAGGAATCAGAGCAGGTCGAGGCAGAGCCGGAGCAGGAAGAGGCCGCATAACCGCCTGCTTAAATACGTCTCGATCCCGAACCCGGCCTTTGCGGCCGGGTTTTTCTTTGTTGAACGGGCAACTTCTCCACCGAGCCGGTTTTTGCAAGGCTTTGTCACGCTCCAATGCGCCCAGCGACCGCTTCGAGATGGATGCTCCAGGCGGCCGTTGGAACATTCATCGGCCCATGACGTTTTGACCGTGCTGCGATCCCGAACACAACGGGTGCCGCCACGTGATCCGTCACTTGTCGGCTTTCGTAGACAGGCTGGAGAAAGCGCCAGATGCGGGAGCGCAGCATGACCGAAGACTCGGCGCGACGCGTGATGATCCGGGCAGCCATGAAGGCGCCCTATTTAGAGCGAGCCGAAGAACATGCATTGGCGATCCTGTGGAAGGAAAAGCGCGACCAGCAGGCTCTCCACCGCATCACGACCGCCCATATGCGGCTGGTTATTTCCATGGCGGGCAAGTTTCGCCATTTCGGCCTTTCCATGGGCGATCTTATTCAGGAAGGGCATGTCGGTCTCCTCGAGGCTGCGGCCCGGTTCGAGCCGGAACGAGAGGTCCGTTTTTCCACCTATGCCACATGGTGGATCCGCGCTTCCATCCAGGATTATATCCTCAGAAACTGGTCGATCGTTCGCGGCGGGACCAGTTCAGCGCAAAAAGCGCTGTTCTTCAATCTGCGGCGTCTTCGCGCCCGCCTTGCACAGGGCTCGGGAACGCTCTCCAGCGTCGAGATCTATCGAGAGATTTCGCAGGCCGTCGGCGTGTCGGAGGCCGATGTCGCAATGATGGACTCCCGGCTTTCGGGTCCCGACACATCCCTCAACGCACCGCTGGTCGACGATGGCGGACATTCGGCCGAGCGATCGGATTTTCTCGTGTCGAACGATCCGCTGCCCGACGAGATCGTAGCCGAGACAATCGACGACGAGCGTCGTCTCCATCGTCTGAAAAGCGCGCTCGGCGTCCTCAACGAGCGTGAACTGAAGATCATTGCCGATCGGCGGCTCAGCGAAGATGGCGCAACGCTCGAAGCCTTGGGGGCTGTCCTCGGCATTTCCAAGGAACGTGTGCGCCAAATCGAAAACCGGGCGATCGAAAAGCTTAGATCGGCCTTGATCAAGGACAATCCGGCCTTTTTCTCGCAGGCTTAAGCACAATTACACGGGATTCCGGAAACGCCGGATGACCGGCCAAAGCCGGCTTTATCGGTCGGTGATGATCTTGACCTTGTCGCCCGCCGACACCGAAGCGCCCGCCGACAGCGCGTTCAGCACCCGGAACAGATCGAGCTTGCGGTCGACGCCGACCATGGCGGCGGCGATCGAACCTGTCGTCTGGCCCGGCTTCACGGTCACGACCCGTATCTTCAGGGGCTTCAGCGCAGCCTTTTCGGCGGCGTTCAACAGCCTGAAGCTTCCGCCGACGCTTCTCGCCACCGCATCGAGCGACGCGCTCGCAGCCGGCGCGGCGGTTAGCAGCCTGTAGACCTGGCCGCCGGCTCTGACCACGGTGATGTCGAACTGCCAGCCCTCGGCGCGCGCGCGGGCGACAGCGGCTTCGTTGCCGTTGATGGTTTGCGCCGTAACGCTGGCATCATCCAGCCCGGCAACCCAGCCGCTGCGGACATAGTCCATCAATTTCGTCCGCTGATCGAGAACGACGCCGTCGAAGCGGATCGCCATCTCGCCGGGGCCGGTGGCGGTGACCGCCGCCGCGCTGTTGTCGATGACGAAGCCGACCGGAACGGTGAAGGACACGCCCAGACCCGGATGCAGGAAGGTGTTTGCACGCACATACCCTTCCTCGGGCGTGTCGCCGAAGAGCAGGCCGTCAATACCGGCGAGAAAGGAATCGCGGTCACGCGTTCCGGCGCCCGGCGCGCCGAACTGGCGGGCATGGCGCTGGGCGAGATCGATGCGCTGCGGCGCGTTCGGATGAGTAGCCAGGAAATCCAGGCTGGCGTCGGTCGCGCCGCTGACCGTCCGGAAATCGGTGTAGGACGACATGGACTGCAGGAAGCGGCCGGCCGCATAGGGATCGAACCCGGCCTGCCCGCTCGCCTTGATGCCGATCGCGTCGGCCTGCAGTTCCTGGTTGCGCGAAAACTGCGCCAGCCTGAGCTTGCCGCGGATAAGGGCCGCGCTGGAGTTGGGATTTTCGCCCAGAACATCCGTCACGACCTTGGTCGCCAAAACCTCCTCTGCCTCCTTCTGCTGGCGCTGCAGGCCGTGGTTGGCCGTCACATGGCCCATCTCGTGGGCAATGACGGCGGCAAGCTCGGCCGAATCATTGGCCAGCGCCAGCAACCCGCGCGTCACGTAGAGATAACCGCCGGGTAGGGCGAAGGCGTTAACGTTGGGTGAGTCAAGAATGGTGATTCGATAGGCCTGTCCCGGATTGCCGGAAACCGTGGTCAGATTGCCGACCACCTTGGCCACCATCCGCTCCAGTTTTGGATCGGAATATTCGCCGCCATAGGTTGCCAGAATTCGCGGATGCTGTGCTCGGGCGAGTTCGGCGAGCCGGTCGTTTTTTGAGACGCTTTCAACAGTGACCGGGTTCTCGGATGGGCGGAACGCCGATTCCCTGACCTCGCCGGCTCCCGGCAGCATCTGGCACCCGCCCAGAAATGCGATGAGGCCAGCAACGGCGGTCAGGCGCATCGCAAGGCTTGGGCTTCGGAAAGTCTCCCGGACGGAACGAGGCGACAGAATGTAATTCCTTCGGTTCGATCGCGCAGGCCCAAACCCAACGCCGTTCAGCGAACCAATCATACTCTCTTTGTGGCGACAAGAACACAGAATGGTCTTAAGGAAGCGGTTTGGCTTCAAATTATGTCCGCTTGCAAGCAAGATTCCGTGATGGCTTCTCTAGCCTCGCAAACCGATATAGCGCCTGAATGTTTCCGGTCCGTTGCCGGCGAAGAAATCGGCGGTGTTTCCGGCGGCAGCTATCACGCCATTGTCCACGAAAACGAGCCGTTGCGCTATGCGCTGCGCTTCGTCGGGCTGATGAGTGACCAGCAGCACGGTCATCCGTGTCTCCGCCTGGACCTCTGCCAGCAGGTCGAGCATGTCGTCGCGCAACGCCGGACCGAGCGATGCGAAGGGTTCATCGAGGAGCAGGACGGGACGGTTGCGCACAAGGACTCGGGCCAGCGCCACCCGTTGACGCTCGCCGCCCGACAATTCGCGCGGCAGCCGCTGCTCCTTGCCGGCAAGGCCGGTGTGCGACAAGGCGTCGGCGACTGCTTGCCGGTCCGCGTCACTGAGCCGCAGCGCCGGCGAGCGGCCAAGCCCGACATTTTGCTCGACATCGAGATGTGCGAACAGATTGTTTTCCTGAAATACCATTGAAACGGGCCGCCCGGCGGGCGGGACAGCGGTTACGTCCGCGCCGCCGATGAGGATGCGGCCCGATCGCGGCATCTCGAATCCGGCTACGAGGTTGAGCAGCGTCGATTTGCCCGAACCGCTCGGTCCCATGATTGCAGTGATGGCGGCGGCGGCGAATTCGGCGTCAAACAGCATGACGCTTTCGCCATAGCTGAACGAGACCACATCCAGAGTTACGGCAGAGCCATGGACCGGCTCGACAGAAGTCATATCCCCTTCTCCCTTCCGAGCCTGTCCGCCGCAAACACCAGAGCCATGCACAGCAGCCCGAGCAGCAGTGCAAGGCCGGCCGCGTCGGCGGTCCGGTAGCTGCCCATCCGACCAAGCAGCAGATAGGGCAGCGTCTGGACCTGGTCGCTGCCGAACAGCGCGATGACGCCGAGATCGCCCAGCGACAGCGCCATGGCGAAGGCGAAGCCGGTCATCAGCGGCCGGCGCAGCACCGGCCAGTCGACCAGCCTCAAACGGTCCCAGCCGGAAATGCCGAGCTGTGCGCAAAGCCGATCATGACGTTCGCCCGCCGCATCATGCGCCGGGCGGATGGCGCGGATGGCGAAGGGCATGGCCATGACCGCGTTGACGGTGACGACCATCACCGGCGCGATGGCGAACACGGCGCCGGTCTGGCGCAGAAGCACGAACCAGCCGGCGCCGATGACGATGGGCGGCACCACCAGCACGAAGCCCATGCCGGTGTCGGTCAGCCGCTCGAACAGGCTCATCGACCCGCCTCTCCGCTGCAAAGCAAGTGCGGCGCGCGCCATGGTCAGCGACAGCGCCAAGGTCACCGAAAGCAACGCCGAAAGCAGAGCAAGCACGATGCTGGTCAGCGTCGCACGCCGCACCGCGCCGTCGCCGGCGAGTTTGACGAGATCGGCCTCGAGCCCCGCGATCAGCGTCGCGGCCATCGGCCCGGCGACGAACAGAAGTGCAGCGGTGATGAACAGCGCGTTGAGCGCGGTTTCACCCTTGCTGGCCCTGACAAACCTCCGGGGCGCGACCGGCAGATTGGCGTCGCCCGTCATGTTCGCGCCGAGCCGCGTCAGCGCAATCACCACGATCACGGTCATCGATATTTGCAAAAGCGTCAGTGCGACCGCCAGCGCCGGATCGAAGTCAAAACGCAGCGCCTGATAGATCGCGACCTCCAGCGTGGTGGGCGCGGGGCCCCCACCCAAC
>JBGTLX010000772.1:0-16905 GCA_041743855.1 Rhizobiaceae bacterium
GTTTCCGAAATCTAACCGAAAAAGCCAATGTTTTCAGGAGCGCGGTTTTTTGACGGTGTGCCTGACGGTATGGCGTCCCGCGAAAATTTTTTTGATGCGTAAAATCAATGTCTTATATTGCTAGGAAATAATCGAGTGGGAATGATTTTGGCCCATCCGCGCGTATCCAAAAATGCGCTAGAATACGACCTAACCCATTGAAATAAAATAAACAATACGACGCTACCTACCGGTGATTATCGATGGGTAGCGTTTGCAGGTACCGTCATATCTGACGGTCCGCCGGAATCTTGCATTCGGCTGTCTTTGTAAATACCGTCAGCCAATCGAAGCGTCTGACGGTATTATTTTTCGGATAAACCTCTGATTTATCAGCTGAATTATACCTAGAGAGGCGCAAAAAACGCTTGACGGTATTTTTCGGCAGGAGGTGTCCCGATGTTGACAGATGCGGCGCTTAAGAAGCTGAAATCAAAAGACAAAGTTTATAAGGTAACGGATCGTGACGGCATGTATGTGCTTGTCTCCCCGAGTGGAAATATCTCATTCCGCTTGGATTACCGTCTGAACGGTCGCAGGGAGACCGTCACGTTTGGCAGGTACGGTCGTGATGGCCTCTCGCTGGCGCATGCGAGAGAAAAGTGCATCGACGCGAAGCGGGCCATCCGCGAAGGGCGATCTCCCGCGATCGAAAAGCAGCGGGAAAAGCGTCGCATCAAGGAAGCCAAAAGTTTCGGCCAATTTGGTGAGAAGTGGCTGACTGCCGGACTCATGGCCGACAGCACGCGCGCTATGCGTCGTTCGATCTTCGATATGCGCCGCGTCTATCGAAAAGCCGGTGCTGAATTCGACGAACTTGGCCGATCAGACGGCTATGGAAGGCTTCCGGTCTGCTGCGGCGCGTTCGAAGTGTCGCCTCGCGTACTTGCCGATATGCGTCGCAAGATCAAGATAGTCGAACCACTCTATAGACGTCAGGACTGTCGATCTCAGTCGCAGAAGCCGAGAAAAGCAGGATCGTCTTGGCCCCTGTCGACTGCTGCACCGTGACGCACGGATACTCAAATGACTTCACCAACTGGAACCTCCCCATCTATCTGTTGTCGAGGACCGTAGCCTCAATTAACCGCAACGAGAACAGCTGAGCTCGAAGCGATGTCGATATCCCTAGACAACGGTTCCATATCCCAGAGCAATTCATACTCGATCGGTTTATGGGGAACACGCTCCGCGATTTGCGTACCGCACACTGAGAGACGAGAATGGGAAGCTGCGGGCCGGGCTCGACACCGGCTAGTGGATGGGCTTAGTGCACCGAGCCGCAACGCCGCTGCCTTCTCGTCACCATCTCGGGCCTTTGCTGGCCGTGTGTCCTTCCACACCGCCGCAGCGAAGGGCTTTTACGCTCCAGTTGTCCTTTCATCAATCTCAAACGCCGCAGCTACCGCATTCGCGCCTGCTCGACTGACCTTAGAACTGGACACAGCGCTGTCCGCCCGATTCGGATTTCGCGTGTTTGCACCTGAAAGCTGCCAGCCAGAACCGATCCAAAATCGGATCATGCCCAAGCCTGTTCGCTGATAGAAGAAGAAGGGCTGTGGCGTTTGGGCGGCGGTTATACCAGATAGGGTGGTCAACCGCCCTCTAACGGCCAGCGGCTTCACAATCAGCCAGCCTTTAGCCGACCAAACCTCCTCTCAGCTGCCCTTGCCGAATAAAACAATTAGTCATATATGACGCGATATAAAGCGTTAATTGTCGTATTTGGATGGTTGGTATGGGATCACCAAAATCAAAGTCTGCCCTCGAAAGGCTAGGGCAAGACGTCCGCAGCGCTCGTTTGCGGCGCGGCATCGCCGTGGCCGATCTTGCGGTGCGCGCGGGCACGTCGCCGAGCACCGTTGCGCGTCTCGAAAAGGGGGATCCCGGCGTCGGAATCGGCACGCTCGCCGATATCCTGGTTGTTCTGGGACTAATCGACCGGCTGGCCGACCTGATCGACATCCGCAAGGACGATCTGGGTTTGGCGTTGACCGCCGAACGCCAGCCGCGTCGCGGGCGGTCTTTTGCGACTACACTGCGCAGGCAGAAGGCCAAGGGCAAAACGGCAGAAGATGAGCCGCATGCCGTCGATCCAGACGGCGCGTCATTCTGATGCCTGACTTCAGCGCGCATGTCGTTCTCGGCGAAAGCCGGACACCCGTTGGCCAGTTGCGTTTCACGCAGGCGGGGCCGCGGCAATTCTCGATCTTCGGCTATGATCCCGCCTGGGTCCAGAATCCCCGCGCATTTGCCGTGCAGCCGACTTTTCCCCTTGAAGATGGGCCATTTCACACATCGGGCCAGCTGGGAAACATGCGTGACGCACTGGCGGGCGTCTTTGTCGACGCCACGCCAGACAGCTGGGGCCGCAGGCTTCTCGAACGCGCCTATGGCAACGGCCTTTCCGAGTTCGAGTATCTGACGCTGTCAGATGATACCTGCCGGCAGGGCGCGCTGCGCTTTCTGGACGATAGGGGAGAAATCATCCGTGGTGGCGTGGCCGACGCGGTACCGCGTCTGGTCGATCTGGAGGCCATCACAGCCATCGCGCGAGCCTATGAGCAGGGCAAGGAGATATCCCCCGAGGAGATCCAGGCGCTCGCCGGCGCAGGCGGTTCCGGCGGAGCGCGTCCCAAGGCCAATGTCCGGGATGGCGAGACGCTCTGGCTTGCCAAGTTCACGTCGGTCCACGACCAGCAGCCGGTCGAATGCGTCGAGGTCGCCACGCTTCGCCTCGCCCGGGCCTGCGGGATCCGCACGCCGGAGTTCAGGTTGGAACTAGCTGATACGCAATTCCCGGTCGCTCTAATTCAGCGGTTCGATCGGCGCGGGTCCGCCCGCATTCCTTATATCTCAGCGCGTACCGCTCTCGGGAAGACTGGGATTGAGCTCGGCTCCTATACGGAGATTGTCGATTTCATGCGAGCTTATGCCGCCCATCCGCAAACCGATTTCCGTGAACTCTTTTTGCGGCTGATCTTTACCATCCTCGTGTCGAATAAGGATGACCATCTGAAGAATCACGGCTTCCTTTATGTGGGGGCGGGCCGCTGGCGATTGTCTCCAGTTTTCGACGTGAACCCCGCGCCCGATCGCAACCCGCATCTCGAGACGGCCATATTGGAAGGCGGCGCGCACGACCGGTCGATTCAACTGGCACTGGAAGCATGCGAGTTTTTCGAGATTGCTGAGGCAGACGCTCGTTGGATGATCCGCGAGACAGCGCAGCGCATCTCTGGCGAATGGCGAGATGCTCTTCGACAGGTTGGCGTCTCCGGCACCTTGGCGCGTGAGTATGAGGCAGCCTTCGTAAACGACCAGACCGAGATAGCACTCACTATTTAATTGTCAGATAGGCTCCACCTCCGCGGTGCGTGCAGCAGGCGCTCCAATTCTTTGCGGGAATTGCGCTTGCCTGGGAGGGAGCTAAGCCTTCCCCAGCCAATCGAACTCTACACCGTCCGCAGCTGCCTGCTCGCGCGCCCGTTGGACAGCGATCTCGTCATCGTCCAGCTTCATGGTTCGAAGGACAGTTGCACTTGCCAGATCAGGCATCTCACACCGGCGCCGGAGATAGGAGGCCAGCTATTCGGAAACGGGCGTTAGATCGACCACAAAAGCGTTGCCTGCGAGTTGCGCCAGGACAAAGAATTCGCCTGGCGAGAGCGGGCGCTCGCGGTCGATGCCGAAGGACAGAAACTGGAGGAAGCGGATCATCCATTGGGTATGGAAGACCAGAATCTTGAACCAGTCTGGCTTGTTATCAATGCCCTGGTCCAGCGGTTTCATGAACCGATTATGCATCTCGTCGGCTGCACCGCCCAGCAAATCGCGATTGCCGGTGTGAAGCGCAAGGGAGGCGATGCCTCCGAATTTTCGAAACGTCACATGCGGATTTCTTCCACCAAACATCTCCTTCGACAGGAGGAGCCCGATCTGATCAATGATATCGTCAAAACCCGCGATAATAGTCCCTCGACCGGGCAGTCCGACTAGGGGGTCGAACTGCGGGACAATTATGCCGGCTTCGCCAAGCGCGTTGCTGATGAACTCCACAGCTTCCAGTTCGACAAACTGCTCCGCAGCCTTCCGATAGGCGTGCATCGCGGCCTGCCATCGCCCAGCATAGGCCTCGCAATTTCCGATATGATGGAGGATAGAGCCACGATTGATTGGATCGCCTTCCGCCTCCACGGCTGCCAGCGCTTTGACGTAAAACGGGAGCGCTTCGGCTGGTCGGCCGCCGAATTCCAGTGCACGTGCGAGTTGGAAACCTGCACTGCGAACCCATTCTCCTTCCGGGCCATTCAGCTCTTGAAACGTGTCACAGCTTTCACGCGCGAGCTTGATGGCCCGCTTGTGGGTCGCCGTCAATCTCTGCAGCCGATGCCTGGAGCAAGCGTAGAAGGGCTAGCGGCTCCCCTACAGCGTCACTGCCAATCCTCTCCGCCTCTGCGAGAGCGAACGCTGCCGCTTCCCGGTTTGAAGGCCCTCTCCGCTAGGACCTGCATCTGATGCAGGAACTGAAGCGCGTCGTTCAGCGATCCAAACTTAGCCGCGGTCGCGCTCGCGCGCTTCATGATCAACTGCCCGGCGTCGAACCTGCCCGAGGTGAAGAAGGTCATCATTGTGGCGTCCGCCAAGCCCGTAACCACGCCCAGGAACTCGCTGCGGTCTCCAACCTGATCGACGGCCAAGTCGAACGCCGCGAGCGCGTTCGGAAGCTCCCGCACCATCAAGGCTTTGCCGGATTCGACATTGCCGGCCTGTAGAAGTTTTCTCTGAATGAATCCCGCCAAGAAGGTCACATTCACACAGAACGCCATTTGCAGATCCGGCATTCCTTCTAGCGGTTCGCGCTGGACAGCGAACATGATGAAAGCGCGAATCGGCGACAGCATGAAAATGACGACATGTGCCGGCGAGCCCTGCTCGAAAGCATCATCGAAGGCCATGTCTATCAGATTCCAAGCGCGAAGTTCCGCCGCCGCCTCGACCGGCTCACTGCCGACGAGCCGATCCATATCGTGGAATCCAGGACGCAAGCCTCCCGGACTCATAGCCGCCATCCACAGCAAGCGCCGTTCTGGGACACTCAAGAGCAAATAGGCGAGGTCGAGACAGTGAACGAGCGACGTCCGTTCGGAATGCTGTCGGCGCCGCGGCACGGAGACGGCCTCAGCCCCGAGACGCCCCAGCCGTTCGACGAGGCTGTCGGCGCCGAAATGCCGGATCAGGGCGGCCAGAATACGAAGCGTCAGGGGATGCCCGTCCGCAAACCGCAGCAATTTCGTTGTGGCGGGTTGAAGCGAACTACCGTCGGCGGTCACGTCAAGCAAGTCGATCGAAGCTTCGTCGTCCATCGGGCCGAGCCGCAACTCCCGATCAAATCGCAGCCAAGGAATGCTCACCTGAGAAGTGACGACAATTAGCGTATCGCTACTGTCCGCGAGCAAGCGCTCAAGCAGATTGGCACCTCGTCCTGGTATCGACCAACGCGCTCGATCCCGTCGAACACGACGCACGCACGCACCTCGTCGAGGAGAGGTCTTCCATTTTCGAACTCGACGCCGGCTGCTCGGGCCTGGGCAACGAGTGCATCTGCTAGGGTGGAGGAACCGCTCAGGATATCAACACCAATCCAGATGATCGGGCGGTCCTCGACGGCGGTTCGTAGAGCATGGAGGGTGAGTTGGGTCTTCCCGATGCCGCCCAAGCCCAAGATCGACAGGCTTTCACCTGATCGGAGAGCGTCCACCGCTTCCGACAATTCGGTGACACGGCCAAAGAGATGCGGTGTCATCGGCGGTGCAGCGGCGATTGGCCAATAGGATTTGCGGGCTCCGGCTATGCGTTTTTGTACCCGGTCGATCGCGTCAGCCTTGATGCGCTCGATTTCGCTGCGCGAGATGGCGCCGGTATCGTATTTTCCGTGACAATTGCCGCACAACCTAAGCAGATTGTGGTGGTGGTTCGATCGACTGGTTTCCCAATCGACTATGTGCGCATCATGCAGCGGCGCGCCTTCTCCGCAGCGGGGCACATTCCGCCGGCTTCAATCTTCAGATAGTCACGCACGCCCTTAGATATTGGCGCCCGGGTGCCATCAGGTGAGGGCCATGGTTCTCGGAGGTAGGCGTTATAAGCTTCGAGCTCATCCCTGCTGAATCGCGTGGCGGCAACACCGTCGACCGTGGGAAGCTTTCGTCCGGCCTGTCCCTTTGCGCCGTATCTGACGTAATGGAACAGCAGTTCGGGCGTGATCTTGAGGTAGAGGCTCGCCTCCCTGGCATCCAAGATTGATGAGCTCATCACGCAGTCGATAGCCTACTAGACACGGCGGCGGACACGATTCTGTTCAACCGTTGCATATTCCACGAGACGATCGATCACCTTGTCGAGTTGAGCGGCGGCCCTTCGGCCAGATCGGCTCTGCATGATTCAGCTGAATGTAGCGCCCCAGTTCTTCAGGAGAAAAGTCGGCAAGATGTACGACCTCGCTGAGTGCAGCCCTGAATCGCCCCTCGTCGAGGGCATGCGATGTGTCCCAAGTTGGAATTTTGCAGAAGCTGTCGAAAACCTCGTACATTTGGCATCTCCCTCTCGGGAGCGGCGGATACGGCTTCCAGAGCCATCAGCCGATGTTGTCCGACCGCCTCGTCCATCGCGGCGAACCCATCGCGCTGGTCGTGGCCGAAACGTCGGAGATCGCCATCGAAGCCGCCTCGCTCGTGCAGGCGACATATGCGGCCGAACCGTTCTTGGCCACGATCGACGCGCCCGACGCCGAGATCATGCCGTCCGAGCCGAGCGTCGAGGTGGGCGACGCCGACGCGGCTTATGCGGCCGCGGCCGTCACGGTCGACGCCGAGTACCGACACCCGTCGCAACATCAGAACCCGATGGAACTGATTTCGACGACGGCCGAATGGCGGGGCGGCGACCTCTTCGTCCGGGAGGGCACGCAGAACTCGGGCGCCCTGAAGTTCGGCGTGGCGATGGCGCTCGGCCTCGCACCCGAACGCGTCCATGTGACCAGCGCCTATCTCGGCGGCGGCTTTGGCCAGAAGAACTCGCTGCAAGGGCAGACGGTCCTCGTCGCACGCGCCGCCATGCTGGTGGGACGGCCCGTCAAGCTCGTCGTGCCGCGGGGTCAGATTTTTCACACCGCGAGTTTCCGCCCAGCCAGCCGGACCGCATTCGCGGCTGCAGATGCGGTATATCGGCACTTTCCGCAGCGCTGCGACCTAATCGCGGCCTTCTTCCTTCACAATCGCTGATTCATGGCGCGAATCCTCCTCGCGATGCAGAATCATGGTTCGCCCCACACTGGAATCCCCCAGAAAGTCAGCCGTCAAAGCCGTTGCGTTGTTTATAGCGGGAGCGCGTGGTTGCATCTGGCTCCGCCCTACGTGAACAACGAGGCGCGCGCTCGAAACGTCCGGGTTTAAAACCAATCCAAAAAACACGACACCAGTGTACGCTTATTGGATAGGCTTTGCGCTTGCTGCCTGACGACCAGGGCCTGGCGATGCCGGGAAATTGCGATAGAGCGTAGGTCCCAACGGTGGCCGGACGCGCGCCGCGATTCGCGAAACGGTGGCGCGCCCGCTCGACACGGGCGGTCCTGCAGGCTTTGGCGACAAGCCGGTCTATCAACTGTCGGGCGGCATGCAGCAGCGCGTGGCGCTGGCGCGGTGCCTCGCCAACGATCCACAGGTCGTGCTGAATGGACGAGCCACTCGGCGCGCTCGACGCGCTGACGCGCGAAAAGATGCAGGGTCTCGTGCTGAAGCTCTGGAAGGAGACCGGCAAGACCATTATCCTCATCATCACTCGGTCGAGGAGGCACTGTTCCTGGGCGAGCGGCTGATTCGTGATGGCGCCGCGGACCCGACGCATCGAGAGGGAGTATCGTTGCCATTCGCGACCCAGTCGCTCACCCGGAGCGCCCGCGAGGTCAAGGCCTCGCGGCCACGATCGGTCCTCAAGTTTGGCGGACGCATAACAAGCGGCAAGCCGCCGGTTCCGGGCCCCCGGAATCAAAGTATAGGCTTTAGAGCGGATGGAGCGGCTGGATCATGTCGGACCTGTCGATCCGATCCTTGGTCCAAGTTCACCGAGCTACTCCCCGCTAAGATACCTGCGGTTAACCCAGCCCTGCCTGCCGTCGATCCGAACTTTCTGCCACGAACCCGTCGCATATGGCAGGAGCGCGATGCCACATGTCCGTCGTGAGAGTTGAGTAAGAACGCGTGACTGAGGTGATGGCCATGCCCGGACATTCAAGGTGTCTCCCCGCGCCACACCGGTGACGCAATACATGGCGGGCGAGACCATCGAGATATATCGCTTTTGCGCCCATCCGAGCGAGTGGCCGTCTTCGACGGGACACCAACTCCCCCGACAAGGACCAGTGACCAAAAGTCCGCACTCCCCATAACGCTTGCGAGCAGCAATGGGCGCATTGGCCTTCGGACGCTCGCGCATGTTCAGGCGGTCATCGGAGCGAACATTAACGACGCAATGCTCCTCTCCAGGAACGACCTGAGCCGTTGCCAGTCTGGTTAGCCCAAATAGGCTGAGGGCAGCTAGAACGAGCAGCGCCATCCACTTCGTCATCCAAATCCTCCCGGTATCGCACCGCAGCCTACAGCGGCTTGCCTGAACGCCAGATGTATGGCTCTGTTGAAATCAACTGATGCTTGGACTGAAGGCGCTTCTCCCCTTTTTGTTTCGTGCGAGCATTCTCCTACACATGGACCTCGCCGTATCCGAGTTCGCCCTCCTTGCTGCGCGTCAGGAATGCTGCGCCCGTCAAACCAAGGTAGAAGAGCGCGAGCGAAGCGACAATCAACCATCCGGGCAAGGGGCCGAGCGAGGCGTTCGCCACAGCCTCACGCAAAGAATTAACGAAGTTTCTTTCTGCACCCTCCGCTTGAAGGCTTGGCGTCGTTATCTTCAGAACCCAGGCCAGCAGCAGGATCATATACATATAAATGTAATTTCGGCGCAGTCGTCGCGCGAACGCTGCCCATTGCGATATCAAAAATTTTGGTGCCCGGAGGCTTTCGCCAAAGATGAGAAGCCAATCGGAAGCAAAATCTGGTTGGGGCGAGAATATTTGAGCGAAATAGTACCTTTCGAATTGTCGGACCCGAGCTCGGTAAACGTCAAAAAATCGATACCGCCTGGCTTCTATCCAAAGCAGGAGAAGGATTAACAACATGGCGAACAGCAACACCCCATGGTGAGAAGTGGGCGTCGAGAGCGAGATCGAAAGCATTGCCGCGGCTACCGTGATCGCCCAGTTGGTCGTCCGGTCCAGCCGATCCCGCCAACCAGCCATCCTGCCGATCTCGGCGCGATGGAAATGCGACATCGTGTTTACGAGTTCACTTGAGGACAAAGGGGTATTTGTCATCCCTCGCTCTTTCATGCTCATATAATCTGAATTCGTAAAAGGCAGTTGCTTTTAGGCACTTTGGCCGCTGCATGGAGCGGCCGTCGCTGAATTCCGAAGAGTCTTCTGTATCTAAAATCTGATAGTGATTCTGGCGCCAATTTCTTGTCGTGAAAAAACGGGCGTGCCCCCAAGTTGATTTGCCAACGAGATCAGCAACCTTAGCCCCAATCCAGCCGTCCCTTTCGGGTCGAAATCGGATGGCAGCCCTCGTCCATTGTCGGATACCGAGAGAATGTGATTGTTGGAAAGCGTCTTCTCAAAAACCACGGTAATCTGGTCAGCACCATTTTTGGCGGCATTGGTAGCCAATTCGTTGACAATAAGTCCAATAGGTAGAACCTGTTGGGACAGGAGATCAACTTCGCTGCATACCACAACAATGGCCGCCCCACCCAGGCTCTTGGAAATATCCTCGCAGAATCGCTCCAAATAGTCCTTCGCAGCTACACTGGGGGCGTTTTCGCCGAGATACATATGTTGATGAACCCTGGCCACAGCCGCGACGCGCTGCGCCGCCACGGCGAGTTGTTCAGCGGCTTCCTGCCCATCTTTTGATCGGCTTTGAAGCGCTAGCAACGAGGAAACCATTTGAAGGCTGTTCATCACACGATGATCGACTTCCTTGGCCATCAACGCATTCAGCTTCAAGGCCGCATCCTTTTCTGCCACTACGGCGACAAGGGAATCGAGCGCACTGGAGGAACGGCGGGCAGCTTTCCGAGCGGCAAGGCGCAATTCCATTTGGTCTAGCACTACAGCGCCGAGAGCTTCCAATTGGAGGATTTGTTTTTCGCTGGGCGTCCTAGGCTCTTGGTCGATAACGCATAAGGTTCCGAGATTGTAGCCATCGCTCGTCCTCAAGGGCACGCCAGCATAGAAGCGAAGCCCGAACTCTCCCGCCACCAGTGGGTTCGCCAAGGCACGGGCGTCCGCCGCGGCGTTCTCCACAATCCACGGTCCATTTTGCAGTACGGCAGAGGCACACAGCCCTGGCTCGCGATCAATCTGTTCCACGTCCAAGCCGTGGTGGGACTTGAACCAAATACGGTCATGATCGACCAGGCTTATAATGGCGATGGGAACGTCAAAAAGGCTGGCCGCAACCGCAGTGATCCTATCGAACGCCCCGTCTTTTGGGGTGTCCAAAATCTCATATCGCCGCACTGCAGCCACTCTCAACGCTTCAGCGTCAGATTCAAGCGCAGGGCCGCTGTCTGCGGAATTTGTCATCGGGGCCTCGACTGCGCTGCATATTGGCGGGATCGCCGCTGGACAACGCTGGGCACTGGAGGAGGTTGCTACAGGAACGATCTATTCCCACGGCACCTCGCGGTTGCAGCATTGCGGCTAAGGAGTGCGACGAAACAGGCTCATCTCTCCTGTTTGCTTGACCTGCACCGGCTGCTTGCCCACCCACTGCCGATCGGAAGAAGCCTGACCGGTCATGGACCATTTTCACTTTGTCCTGAACAAAATTCGTCGCAAGACGTTTTTCAGATTCATGCGGTTCTTCCCACCTACAAAGGCCGCTAGCGTCCTGACCGCGCTAACAGGTTCCTGACATTGGAGACTTGCCAGCGCCCGGCACGCGCGGTGCGAACACCGCGGTCGTTGAGAGCGATTGGCAATGCCGCGAAGACTGACAATGCCGGATCGTTGGATCGTCCGACTCTAAATCATCACAAAAGGAAATCGCAGAGCCCCCGCTTTACGGCGTCAGGGTCTCTTCAGATATTAGATAGCTTTGTGCGTTATCCGAAAGTTTAGCGGAGGCATCTGAGGCCGGCATGACCCCGATCTGGCAGTCCTTGTTTACGAACCTTGCGCTTGTTTCAATCCTGGTGGGGGTGTGGGATCTCCAGTCGGACGTGACCGGGCGGTTTTCGGAACGAATGCAATCGCTTCTTCTCGGCCTGACGATGAGTATCGGGTCGATCGCTTCGATGGCAACAGCCCAACCGTTCGTGCCGGGCTTTATCTTCGACCTGCGTTCTCCATTGATTGCCGCCGCTGGGTTCTTCGGAGGCTGGCCCGCGGCAGCGGTTGCCGCTGCCGGCGCTGTATCCTATCGCCTCTACCTGGGAGGGCAGGGTGCGGTCACGGGCGTCGTCGGCATCATAATCGCTTCTTCTGTGGGCTTGGCGTTCCACTGGATCGTACGCTCTCGCGAGAAAACGACTGGCGACATCTTCAAGTTTGGAGTTGCGGTCGCGGTCGGAAGCTTGCTCAACCTTCTGACTATCCCATCCGCGATCATGGCCGGCGTGATCGCGCGAACCTGGCTTCCACTCTCCTCGCTGACCTTCGTGGGCGCGGTCATGATCGGCATATTGCTGAATCGCCAGTTTCGCGGGCGCGAACTTGCCAACACTAACATGATCTATCGCGCCATGGTGCGCGAGCTTCCAGACTCCCTTAACGTGAAAGATTCTGCCGGATTGTTTCTCGCCGCCAATCCCGCAACGGCAATCCTCATGCGGGCCGGTTCAGCCGATGATCTGATCGGCAAGTCTGATTTCGACTTTTATCCGCATGGCCTGGCAGAGCGCTTCAGGCGAGATGAGTTGGCTATGATACAGACAGGCGCAATATTGCGGGTCGATCAGCCGGCGCTGTTTCCGGACGGCACTGAAGGCTGGCTGGCCACCCTCAAGGTGCCGTTGAGAGACGAGGCTGGCAGCATCGTTGGTATCATCACCTACAACCGCGATATCACTGAGCAGAAGCGCAACGCCCAACTCAAGAACGAATTCATCTCCACGGTCAGCCATGAGTTGCGCACCCCATTAACCTCGATCCGCGGCTCGTTGGGGCTGATTGCGGCCGGAGTGACCGGCGAGTTGCCGCCCAAGGCGGCCAATCTGGTAAGGATCGCCCATACGAACAGCGAGCGCTTGGTGCTGCTGATCAACGATATCCTCGATATGGAGAAGATCGAATCGGGGAAAATGGCATTCGAGCTTAGGCGATTGCCGATTCGACCCATCTTGGAACAGGCGATCGCAGCAAACGCGAACTATTTGCCTGATCGTGACGTCAAGATCGTCTTGGTCGACGACGCGCCGCGGGCGGAAGCAAACGTCGATCCCGACCGCTTGCACCAGGTCTTCATCAACCTGCTCTCGAACGCAATCAAGTTCTCCCCCGTGGGAGAAACGGTCACCGTAGAACTCGGCCGTCGTGACGAAAACTGGATGCGGGTCTCAGTCATCGACCGGGGCGCCGGAATTCCCGAAGCCTTCCGCAAGCGGATATTCGGTAAGTTCGAACAGGCGGACGCCTCCAGCACGCGTGAGAAAGGCGGGACGGGTCTGGGACTCAGTATCGCAAAGAGCATTGTGGAGAAACTCGGGGGCACGATTGGCTTCGAGACCGAGGACAGTGGAGGAACCGTCTTTCATGTGGATCTCCCCGAAATCCACTCGAAGGAAACGACACCTGCTGGCACTGTTGACTTGTTGGCCCCGATCGATCACCGCACCCGCGTGCTGATCTGCGAGGACGAGGGCGACATCTCAGCCGTGATCGCAGCGCTTCTCGACGCGGAGGGCTTTTCGAGTGACGTTGCTCCCGACATTGCTTCGGCCAAGGCGCTCCTGCAGATACGTCAATATGCTGCGCTGACACTCGACATCAAGCTCGCTGGAGAGTCGGGCATAAAGCTGTTCCGCGATATTCGCGCGTCGCCGCATAATCCCGAAATTCCCGTTATCGTTATTTCCGCCGTCGCGGATGAGACGAAACGGTCGCTCAACGGATCGGCGGTCGGCATCGTTGACTGGCTGGAGAAACCGGTCGATCCCGAGCGGCTTCACATGGCGCTTGGCAAGATCGCGACGAGGCGGATCGATCGCAGACCCCGGGTTCTTCACGTCGAGGACGACGAGGGGGTTCTCGAGGTGATGTCGGAAGGTCTAGGACCCGACGTCTCCATCACCTTCGCAAGAACGCTGCGGGAAGGTCAATATGCGATCTCCTCCCATCACTTCGACCTGATGATCCTCGACATTGCCCTACCCGACGGATCTGGGCTCGATCTCCTGTCGGACCTGCCCTCGGAGACCGCCGTGATCGTGTTCTCGGCAGCCGACGTTGACGAAAAGCTGGGATCTCGCGTCAAGGCAATCATGACAAAGACGAAGGCGTCGGAACTGGATGTGGCCAAGCTGGTGAAAAGCCTTCTTCCGGTCACTCAGTCGGACAGTTCGTCCGAAGTCAGCGCTGGAAAGTGAGACGACCACGATGACATCGAAAATCCTCTATGTGGACGACGAGGATGACATTCGCGAAATTGCTCAAATGTCACTCGAACTCGATCCCGAATTTGAGGTGCGGCTATGTTCTTCAGGCCATCAGGCGCTTCAGGAAGTAACCGACTGGCAGCCCGATCTCATCCTTCTTGATGTGATGATGCCGGAAATGGACGGTCCCGAAACACTCAGGCGGTTGGCTGCGGCTCCCTCGACGGCCGCCATCCCGGTCGTCTTCATCACCGCCCGAACGCAAACACATGAAGTCGCACGCTTTCTCTCAATGGGAGCAGTAGGCGTCATCGCGAAGCCATTCGATCCGATGAAACTCGCCGGTGAAGTCAAGCGGCTGGCGAAAATGCACGGACGAGGCTGACGGTCCTGTGAATGTTGGGGGTGTGGGAAGGAGGATCAGCTATGATGGATTGCGCGATGCATATTGCGATGGTCGGCGTGGCACTTTTGCTCGCTGCTCCCGCCCATGCCTGCGAGGGCTCATCCTGCCCAGCCCGCGGCAAAGGCTCTGACTCCGCCATGACAAATGTCACGCCGCCGCCGGAGGTCTTGTGGTCGCATCCGATCGCACGTTTCGAGGTCCCGCCGCGGCGCGTCGTGGTCTCGGGACTAAGGGAAGCCGGTAGATTCTTGCCGTCGTCCGCATTTGTCCCGGATGTGGAGGATGATCTGTCTGCAGGAAGGGCTCCGTTTCCGCTAGAGACCAATCTGACGACGATGCTCGATTTCCGCGTCTTTGGCGCGGAGGAGCGCGCGACTGTTTCGCGCGACCGCGATGCTCTCATCTTCCGCTGCGTCAGCGGAGAGCGGCCGGCCGGGTTGGTGTTGTCAACCAGAGACTTACGGTATCCGCGCGGTCTGCGCGGCGACCTCCTCGTCGAGGGGCAGTCTGCCTCGAAATTCACATTCGCTTTGTCGGCGGCAGGAGGAGATGCGGCGGAAGTTTCATGGCCGAAGACCCCCTTGGCAAGAGGGATATTGGCGACGATATCGTCCGGCGAATGGCACGAAGTTGACGGTGGACTTGAACTGGTTGTGAGCTGCCCGCTGAAGGCGGCGACGGCGACGATTTCTGGGATCCGACTGATCCCAGATGGCCGAAGGACTTCGGCCGGGATCGGTACTTGGCTATGGGACGCCCGCCCTTGGCTTGGCGATCCCCGCGGCCTGGCGGCCGAGGCGGCTCGCCATTCGATCAAGGATATTTTCCTTCAAATTCGCATCGTAGACGGGCAAGTCGCGGACGCTGGCGGACTGAAACGGTTGATCGACATTGTTTCGGCGGCTGGCGTCGCCGTTCACGCGGTGGAAGGCGACGCTGAAATGGCTACGCCCGCCGGCCGGCTACACGCACTAACGCGTGCTCTAGCCATACGCGACTTCATGGACGCGGGTGCGACGTTAAATTCGGTTCAATATGACATCGAGCCCTACCTCAGGGCGGATCATGCCGCGGACCCCGATGCAGGATGGAACGAATGGGCTGTGACGATCAACGATCTTTCCGACGTTTTCACCGGCAAGGTATCGATCGTCGTGCCGTTCTGGATGCTGGACAACCCTGCCGGCAAGCTGGCACTCCGTAGCGTGACAGGGTCGATTTCCGGGGTAGCGGTGATGGCGTATCGTACCGACGTTGCGCAGGTTGAGAGGATCGCGGAGGGCTGGTTAGCCTGGGGTGGCGAGCGAGGCGTTCCGGTAAGCATCGCGCTGGAAAACGGCCCGATTCCGACCGAGTTCCAACGAACCTTCGTCCGTGCCGAAAACGGCAACCTGCTTGTCGACCGGTCCAAGGATGTGCATGCTGTTGTCATGTTGTCGGGCAGCGTTTCCGATTCGTACACCAAACCCGCTTTTTCATTCAGCCATGAAATCGAAGTCGACCCGTTGCGAATCAGTTTTCTCGATGACCGGTCGAAATTGACCGCGACCAGGGGAAGGCTCGAGCGAACACTGTCTGCCTGGGGGTCGTTCGATCGGCTGATGGTTCATGGACTGATCACTCCGGGGGGCTAGGTGCGCGGGAGAGCGCGAGACCGGAGTAAGCAAGTGGACGGTGTAAAAGCGAAAATCCTGATCTGCGATGACGATCCGCTGCTCCTTGACCTGATGGAATATAGATTGCGGGCAAAGGGGTATGGTGTCGTCAAGGCCAATGATGGCGCCGAGGCGCTTGCCATAGTCCGTTCCGAGCGGCCGGATCTCGTGGTTCTCGATGCGATGATGCCGAAATCCGACGGCTTCGAGGTTTTGACGCGGATCAAGGCAGATCCGCTCCTTTCGGATACGCTCGTAATCATGCTCACGGCGCGGAAAACAGAAAAGGATATCGTTTCGGCGCTCGAGAAAGGCGCCGACGACTATCTGGTGAAACCCTTCATCCCGGAAGAACTGCTCGCGCGGCTTTCGCGGCTTCTTGCGCGAAAGGGCGTACGGCTCGGATGAGAGTTATCCGGGCCATCGCTGTCGCCGCGTTGGTTTCGACGGTCATGCTGGCAACGTCAAACGCCCGAGCGCAGACGGCCGACGAACTCTATACCGAAGGCGTCAAGGCTCGGCAGGAGCAACGCTTCGACGAGGCCGCCGCATTTTTTGGGCGTGCGCTGGCGCTGCAACCAACTCATGCAGATGCGTTGGTGCAGCTCGGCTTTACCGAACTCAGGCGTAGCGATCCCATGGCGGCGCGCAGCGCCTTTTCGCGCGCCCTCGCCATCGCGCCGAACTATGCCGATGCGAAGTTCGGGCTTGCCCAGATCGAGTTCAGAGCAGGGAATATCGGAGCGGCCCTTGCGATCGTTGAACCGCTGGCCATTCAACAGCCGGAAAATGCGGAGATCGCGGCGCTCCTCAAGTCAGTCCGCGATGCGCAACTGGCGGCAAGCACTCCGACAGTCGCGCCCGCATCGAAGAAATCTCCGCCCGCGCAGCCGCAGCGAGCAGTAGCGCGCCGCGATCCTGTCGCACCTCTTCTGGCGGAGGGAAGGCGGCTGCGCGTCGCAGGGCAGTTCGCCGAAGCCCGGCGCGTCTATCGCGACGCCCTGACGATCGCGCCGCGCAATACGGATATCCTCGTGGCGCTGGGTCTTGTGGCCGGGTTCCAGCAGAAGTTCGATGAAGCGGGCCAATTTTTCG
>JBGTLX010000773.1:0-2638 GCA_041743855.1 Rhizobiaceae bacterium
TCTGCGCGCTTGCGTTGTTGTGGCTGGCCTTTCGCGGCCTGACCGGGCCTGGTCCGATTTTCGCGGTGCTGGCGGTGTTCGGCGTCGCCCGCGCCTTCTTCGGCCCGGCCTCCGCCTCGCTCGTCGCCAACCTCGTGCCGCAGGAAGATTTCGCCAACGCGGTCGCCTGGAATTCGTCTGCCTGGCAGACGGCCACCATCGTCGGGCCGGTCGCCGGCGGGCTGCTCTACGGCGTGTCGCCTAAGGCCGCCTACGGCGTGGCCGTGGCGCTGATGGCGGCCTCGGCCTTTCTCGTCTTTTCGATCCCAAAGCCGACACAGCGGGGGCAGACCGACAGGCCGACGCTCGACACTTTGTTTGCCGGCTTCCGCTACATCTGGGGCGACAAGGTGGTGCTCGGCGCGATCTCCCTCGATTTGTTCGCCGTGCTGCTTTCCGGCGCGGTGGCGCTGCTGCCGGTCTATGCGCGCGACATCCTGGAACTCGGGCCTTGGGGGCTGGGATTGCTGCGCGCCGCGCCCGGCATCGGCGCTATCTCGGTCGCAATCTGGCTGACCGGCCATCCGATCCGCGACCATGCCGGCGTGGTCATGTTCGCCTTCGTCGCGCTGTTCGGCGTCTTCACCGTCGTGTTCGGCGTGTCGACGATCCCTTGGCTGTCGATCGTGGCGCTGGCGTTGTTGGGCGCCACCGACATGATCATCGTGTACATCCGCGAGACGCTGATCCAGCTGTGGACGCCGGATGCGGTGCGCGGCCGCGTCAACGCCGTCAACATGGTGTTCGTCGGCGCGTCGAACGAACTCGGCGAATTTCGGGCCGGCACCATGGCGGCGCTGATCGGAACCGTGCCTGCGGTCGTCTTCGGCGGTGTCGGCGCGGTCGCGGTCGCCGGCATCTGGGCGTTCGCGTTTCCCGAACTCAGGAAAATCCGCCATCTCGACGGGACGGACCGGTAATTCAGCTAAAGAAGGTTGGGTTTCCCGAAGATCGTTTCCAGAAATTCGTGCAGCCAGCGCTTCAGATGCATATCCCAGATCAGCCGGCCGCCAAGATGGTCGCGGCCCGGCTGCGCACCCGGAAGCTCGAAGCGATGCGCGCCGCGCACCACCCAGCGCTGCATCATCACCCGCGTCAGTTCGGCGTGGAACTGCACGGCCCAGGCATTGTCGCCGTAGCGGAACGCCTGGTTGGGATAGGTTTCGGCGGTGGCAAGCAGCACCGCGCCGTTGGGCAGCGAAAACCCTTCGCGGTGGAACTGATAGACCATTTCGGGCCAGCGCATCAGCGCTGCGCCCTCCTCGGTGGGTTTTATGGGATACCAGCCGATCTCGACCAGTTCCTCGCGGTGGCTTTCCACTTTGCCGCCGAGGTGGTTGACCAGCATCTGCGCGCCGAGGCAGATTCCGAGGAACGGACGGTTTTCGCCCAGCGGTACTTTCAGCCAGTCGGTCTCGCGGCGCACGAACTCGTCCTGGTCGTTGGCGCTCATCGGCCCGCCGAAGATCACCGCGCCGGCATGGCGGTCGAGCGTCGCCGGCAATTCGTCGCCGAGCGGCGGCCGCCTTACATCGAGGTCGAACCCGCTTTCCAGAAGCACATGGCCGACGCGGCCGGGGCTCGACAGTTCCTGATGCAGGATGATCAGGATTTTCGGCCGCTCGCGCTTGCTGCGCCTATTCCGTTTCGGCTGGATTTCCACTTGCCCCGGGGTGACTGGTTTTGCGCCTCTTGCCTTGCGTGAATGCGGTCGCGCCGATCGATGCCGATCAGTTCGGCCACGCGCCACAGCGTATGGTCTTCCAACTCGTGCAGTTCGCCGTCTGCGAAAACCACCTCCCACATGACCCGGATGAACTCGAGGCGCGCCTCGGCGTCGAGATGGCGCTTGAGCACGCTGGTGAACTGGTAGAGGTCCACCGCCTCCAGATCGGCTTTTTTTCCGGCCGCCAGCAATTCGTCGAGTTCCTGTCCGGCTACCCCGTAAGCCTCACTCAGCAGATCCTTGATCCGCTCCCACTCGGCATCCTCCATAACGCCGTCGGCATTCATGACATGATACATGAGGGCTGCCGCCGCGATGCGTGGATCGTCCTCGCGCGGCACGCTGTTGTCGCCCCCGCCGGGCAATTCCTTCAGAAACGACAGAACGCGTTCGAACATTTTCTCTCCGTATGAAGGCTTAGGCGATTGAACGCGGTCAGAAAAGCCGAAACCGGCGCGGAATTTTTTCCTGCTCGTCCTCGGGTCCGACGCCGGGATCGTCAGGCAGCCGGATCGGTTGCGCCTCCTCGATCTCGGCGTCATCGACCACCTCATCCTCAACGACCGGACGGTTGTCCTGCGCGGCGACGTCCGGCGTCGGCTGAATGATCTTGGGAGCCAACTCGATCCCCCCATGGTCCTTTTCTTCGATCGGAGCCGTTTCGGGCTCCGCTTCGACCGGTTCAGGCGCTACGGCGATTGCCGGCTCGGGCGCGGGCTGCGCCACCGGCGGAGGCGGCGCCAGAGCCGGCCTATCCTCGGCGATCTCCGGCTCGTCCTGTTCGATGATCTGGCCGAGCCGTTCCATCGGCGCGCGCCACTCGAACGCGTCGAGCCGGCCTGTCACCGGAGACACCGGCGACCATTCTTCGGC
>JBGTLX010000774.1:0-2883 GCA_041743855.1 Rhizobiaceae bacterium
GCGGCGGCGGGTGCTGCGGGTTCGGCGGCGGCCGGGGCCTCGGCCGCTGCTATTTCGGTGATGCGGCCGTCGAGCGTGGGCGTGTAGGGCCGGTTGGCGGCTAGGTAATCGGCGACCACCTGTTCGAGGCTCGGCCCGAAATCATAGGCATTCTGCGCGTTGTCGGCGAACAGCGTGTAGCCGTCGCCGCCACCGCGCACGAAATTGTTGGTGGCGATCGTGTAGGTCTTGACTTCGTCGATCGGCGTCCACGCGCCGTTCTCCATCACCTCCAGCGACTTCAGCCGACCCTCATTGGGCGCGACCGACTTGTCAAAGGAATATTTCAGGCCTGCGACCTGCGGGAATTTGCCCTTGCCTTCCTCGATCTCGGACAGTCCGGCCTCGATCGAGGCTTTGAGGTCCGCTCCCGAAAGCTGGAACGTGGCCAGCGTGTTCTGGAAGGGCAGCACCGTCAGCACCTCACCCATGGTGATCGTGCCCGAATCGATGGAAGCGCGGATGCCGCCGCCGTTCTGGATAGCGATGGTGACGCCCTGATCCTTGACCCGGTCAAGGATCGCGTCGGAGATCAGATTTCCCATCTGACACTCCTGCGCCCTGCAAGTCTCGCGGCTGCCGTCGATCGCCGCCGTCGTTTCGGAGACTTCCTTGTTCTTCAACTCCTCGATCGGCGCGCCGAGTTCCTTGATGCGCGCCAGCACCGCCGCGTCTTCCTTGATTTCCTTGTCGAGGAACAGCGGGTCGCCCTTGGCTTCCTTGACGACGCCATTGTCGTCGAAGGTCACCATGAACTCGCCGAGATATTTGGAATAGGACGCGGCCTGCGTCACCGGAACCTTGTAGCCGTCCGGGTTGTCTATCATCGTCGGATACGGACCCTCGGCCTTCGGGTCGCTGTTGTGCAGCAGCGAGTGCGAATGGCCGCCCACGACCACGTCGATGCCCGGAATCTTGGCGATCAGTTCCTTATCGCGCGGATAGCCGACATGGGTCAGCGCGATAATCTTGTTGACACCGGCGGCCTTCAGCTTCTCGACCTCGGCGGTGATAGTGGCGATGTCGTCTTCAATGGCGATGTTGGGGCCGGGTGACGCTACTTCCGGCGTGTCGTTGGTCACAGCGCCGACGATGCCGATCTTCTGGCCGCCGACATCCAGCGTGATCGACGGCTTGATCCGGTCGCCCACCTTGGACTGGGCGTTGGCCTGAACATTGGCGGAGAGAACGGGGAATTCGATGACGTCGAGGAACGGAACCAGCGCGTCCTCTCCGTCGTCGAATTCGTGATTGCCGACGGTCATGGCGTCGAATTTCATCAGATTGAGGAACTCGGCTTCCACCGCCCCCTTGTAGGTCGCGTAAAACAGCGAGCCCTGGAAATTGTCGCCGCCGTTCAGCAGCAGCACATTCTGCCCCTCGAGCGCCTTGCGGCGGTCGGCGATCGCGGTCACCAGCCTTGCCGCGCCGCCGATGCATTCGCCCTTGCCTTCTTCTTCCGCCGAACAGGTGGACTCGAAGGCGTTGTTGCTCTCGATGCGGCTGTGCCAGTCGTTGATGTGCATGATGTTGAGCGTGTAGTCGGCAAAGGAAACACCCGCCGACAGGCCGAACACGGAGGCCGACAAGGCTGCGATTGCTGCGATTTTTCTCATCTCATATAACTCCCGGCGGTTTGTTCGGACGCGGTTACACGCCTCGATTGATTGTTTTGTTGCAAGAACCCTTGGCCATTATGTTCACACCCGGAAATGCCGGATGCAACCTTAAAATCAGATCGGTGAACGGGCTTTCATTCCGCGAGTCAGATGGCGTAGTCACGCTCGTCGGCTATGACCTTGCCGTCATTGGGGAGGCTTCCCGGCGCTGCCAACAGGACCGTGCCGCCGAGTTTCGTCACCGCGCGCAGCGTGGCCGTGACAGCCTCCGCATGAGGCGAAGCGCCGCCCGACGGCTCGACGTGAAGCGCCATGACATCCGTTTCGCCGTCCCTCGAAACCACCAGACGCGCCTTCGCGATTTCGGGATGGCGGCGGACGATATCGGCCACCTGGCCGGGGTCAACGAACATGCCCCGGACCTTGGTGCGCTGGTCGGCGCGGCCCATCCAGCCGGCGACGCGTAGATTGGTGCGCCCGCAGGGCGATGCGCCGGGCAGGATCGCGGAGAGATCGCCGGTGGCGAGCCTGACCAGCGGCCAGGCGGCATTGAATCCCGTCACAACTACCTCGCCTACCTCGCCTACCGCAACGGGATCGTCCGTGCCGGGCCGCACGATCTCGACGATCAGATTCTCGTTGACGATCATGCCGGGAACGAACTCGCCCACCGCAGTTGCGCTTTCATAGGCGATGACGCCGAACTCGGCCGTCGCATAGCACTGGAAAACCCGGACGCCGCGCGAAAGATATTCCGTGCGCAGCGAGGGAAACAGCGCGCCTCCCGACACCAGCGCGCGAGTAAACGACGACAAGTCCTTGCCCGTTTCGGCCGCCCGGTCGAGCATGATCTTGAGAAAATCCGGCGTGCCGCAATAAACATCGGGCCAAAGGCATGCCGCAGCCTCGACCTGCATGTCGGTGTTGCCTGTTCCGGCTGGAAAAACCGTGCAGCCCAGAGTCCGCGCGCCTTCGTCGAGAATGAAGCCGCCCGGCGTCATGTGATGCGAAAACGCGTTGTGAACCACATCGCCCGCCCTGATGCCGGCGGCGAAGAACGCCCGCGCCGCCTGCCAGGGATCGGGGCCGGGGCCTTGCACTTCCCAGATCGGTCCGGGCGACTGGAACACCCTTGCGCCGGGCAGCGCCGCCGGGTCGGCGAAGCCGCCGAACGGCGGATCGTCGGCCTGCAGCCGCATCAGTTCGGATTTGCGCAGCACCGGCA
>JBGTLX010000775.1:0-2216 GCA_041743855.1 Rhizobiaceae bacterium
TGGTCTTTCAGAATTGCGGAAATTTCCGCGGCGCGGATGTCCATCAGCCGACCTCTTTCAGTGCAAGCTTGAGCGAATTGAGTTTGGTTTTGAGCGACGTGTCGATCTGGCGCGAGCCGATCTTGACCACGAGGCCGCCGAGCAGCGAGGGGTCGACCGTGACCGCGATCGCGGCGTCCTTGCCGGTGACATCCTTCAGCGCCGCCTGGAGGTCGGCCTGCTGGGCCGATGTCAGCGCATGCGCCGAGGTCACCTCGGCCGCGACTTCGCCGCGATGGTCGGCGGCGATGCGGCGAAACGCCTTGATCATTGCCGGCACCGCGAACAGCCTGCGGTTTTTCGCCACGACCCGCAGGAAATTCCCGACCAGGCCCATTATGCCGGCTCTGTCGGCGATTGCCGAAACCGCCTTGAACTGGTCGTCGGCCGAAAACACTGGGCTCATCAGCAGACGTTTCAGATCGGCGCTACCGGCGAGCAACTCCTCAAAGCTGGCGAGATCGGTTTCGACCGCCGCTATCGCGTTCGACTGGACGGCGAGTTCGAACAGCGAACCTGCATAGCGATCGGCAATTCCGGAGATTGGCGAGCTCGACTTTGCCACGGAGCGTCTTTTCTCTGTCTCGGGCAGACCTCGGGATTGCCGGCGCGAGCGTCTGGCTCTGGCTAAATCCCTGACCTGGTTGCATATTTTCCGACCGTCAGCGGCTGCATCCCGCCTCCCCCGCCGGAAGTCGATTGCCGTCTAGCACAGGCTTTTGGCGACCGCAACAATTTGCCGGGCATGGCTTACGAGCACTTTTGTCGCATCATGGCCAAACAGCCCGACCCTACACCAGTATGCCGAAAGCAAAGCCCAGCGGCAGCGCCGCCAGGGTCAGATCGATGACGATGGAAACCCAGTTGTAAACGGTGTTGCCGCGATCCGACATCATTGAAACAATCCTGCCGAAGGCGGTGAACAGCCACGAGAAGCCGAGCGCCATGTAGAGCAGCGGCTGCGCCAGCAGGATGCAGCAGAGCCCTAGGCCGAGATAGAACCCTGCCATCGTCGCGCGCGCTTCGGACAGCGCCTCGGGATGTTCGGGCGTCGTCTGTAGCCGCAACAGCCGGAGAGACAGCGTTGGCGCAAACATCAGCACCGCGCCGAAGAAGACGGTAACCGCCGCGCTCCCCCAGGCCAGCCACTCGCCCTGGCTCGTCGGCCACGGAAACGCGAATTCCATTCTTGCCCCTTACTTCCGGCTCGACATCCGGTCGGGCGCATTTGAGAACCCGGCTCTGGGTCGATCGTCAAGCACCTATCTTCTATCGTTGAAACCCTATATTATGACTACATGGGACTACAAGGAGCGCGACAATGAAAACCATGCAGGTTCGCGAAGCCAAGGCTGGATTCTCGGCGCTCGTGGAAGCTGCGGAAAAGGGCGAGCCCACTATGATCACAAAGCATGGGAAGCCCGCCGCTGCGATCGTGTCGGTTGAGGACGCGAGAAAGCTCTATCCACAGAGCCAAAAGAATTTCGTGGATTTTCTGCTGACTTATCCGGGCGGGATTGAACTCGAACGGAACGAATCGCCGTCGCGGGATATCGAGTTTTGAGCGGTTACCTGCTTGATACGTCTTTTCTCTCGATTTTTGCGCCTGACCGCCCTCCGCTTCCATTGCATGTACAAGACTGGGTCGCCGACCAACGAGAGTGCGGCTCCTGGCGCACATCGTCAATTGTCGTTGTCGAAGTGGAAAGAGGCATTGCGAAGCTGGAACGCTCCGGCGGCCATGCCAAGGCGGAACGCATCAATCGCTGGTTCGAAGGGCTGCTTGCCGAGTTCGACGAGCATGTCATTTCGGTCGACTCGGCAATCGCGCGGGAAGCTGGTCGATTGGAAGATGCCGCAATAGCGTGTGGGCGCCACCCAGGCCTGGCTGATGTGCTGATCGCAGCGACTGCCCGTTTACACGACCTATCGGTTTTGACAGCCAATGTCAGGCATTTTGCAGTCCTGGACGTACCGTACTTCAACCCTATGGCTGAAGGCGAATCGAAGACGTAGTCGACTCACAAAAAGCTCTGCGGGTCGATGTCCACGCCGACCCGCACCGAGCCGCGCAGCTTCGGCCCGGCTGCCAGCATCGCCCGGATGAACGCCTGCATCTCCGAGCGCCGCTCCCCCTGCACCAGCAACCGGAAGCGGTGGCGGCCGGCGATCAGCGC
>JBGTLX010000776.1:0-4888 GCA_041743855.1 Rhizobiaceae bacterium
CGGCAAGTCAAGAAACTTGCCGAGGACCATGGCGCGGAACTGATGTACTCGCACGACATGGAAAACTTCAAAACCTACAAAACCGGCACGCAGTTCTACGGCTAGAGCGAGATGAGGTTAGGTATGGTCAGTTCTGTTTCCCGGCCGGCGAGGCGATCCACGCGAAGGGTCGCGAAGGCCGTAGCGGGACTACGGCCGAGCGGCCCGACAAAGTGGGCGCCCGCCGGCCGGAAACCCGAAGGGCCGGGTGCATTCACGGCAAATCCTTCGGGCTTCGGCTCGTCCGTACCACCGGTACGACCTTCGCCGAACCCCTCGACCTTTCCGCGAATGCCCTCCGGCAGAACGACCATACCTAATCTCATCTCGCTCTGATCCTCGACAGTCCGCCTTACCCTTCACAGTGCGGCGAAGACAAGGCGAAAGGCGCAAGAAACAAGGGACGTGCGGGGCAGTTCAGCCCACCTAAAGCAAAAAAACGCCCGGACGAAGCCGGGCGTTTTTTTTGATATGCGACGCGCAATTGTCAGGCGATGACCTTGCCGAAGGCAACCGCCGTATCGGCCATGCGGTTGGAAAAGCCCCACTCATTATCGTACCACGACAGCACCGACACGAAATTTCCGTCCATGACCTTGGTCTGGTCGAGGGCCAGCGTCGATGAATGCGGGTCGTGGTTGAAATCGATCGAAACGTTGGGGTGATTTGTTACAGCGACGATGCCTCTCAGCTTGCCTTTGGATGCCGCGATCACCGCATTGTTGATTTCCTCGACCGTCGTGTCGCGCTTGGCGATGAATTTGAAATCCACAAGCGAGACATTGGGCGTCGGCACGCGGATGGAGATGCCGTCGAGCTTGCCTTTCAACTCCGGAAGCACGAGGCCGATGGCCTTGGCAGCACCTGTCGAGGTCGGGATTTGCGACAGCGCCGCAGCCCGCCCGCGATAGAGATCCTTGTGCATCGTGTCGAGCGTCGGCTGGTCGCCGGTATAGGAATGGATGGTGGTCATCATTCCCTTCTCGATGCCGACGGTTTCGTGCAGCACGGCGGCGAGCGGCGCCAGGCAGTTGGTGGTGCAGGAGGCGTTGGAGACGACCATGTGCTGCCTGGTGAGTTGGTCGTGATTGACGCCATAGACGATTGTCAGGTCGGCGCCATCGGACGGAGCCGAAACGATGACGCGCTTGGCCCCCGCGTCGAGATGGATCGCCGCCTTGTCGCGCGCCGTGAAGATGCCGGTGCATTCGAGAACGACGTCGATGCCCAGTTCCTTCCAGGGAAGCTGCGCCGGGTCCTTGATCGCGGTCACCTTGAATTTTTCCGAGCCGATCCTGATCATGTCGCCGGCGACGGTCACGTCATGGGGAAAACGGCCATGCACGCTGTCGAAGCGCAGCAGATGGGCGTTGGTTTCGACCGGGCCTAGATCGTTGACGGCGACGACGTCGATGTCCTTGCGGCCGGATTCGAAGATGGCCCGGACGATGTTGCGGCCGATGCGGCCAAATCCGTTGATGGCGACTTTGACGGTCATGATTTTCTCCCTGGGAGGTGAAAGGGCCGGAACGAGGTTCGCCGCTTCATAGCGGCGCTTGGCCGAATAATCCAGCCATTACCGGCGACGATCTAAATCGATTAGCGTCGGCAAAACCGATGCAGCGACAAGCGCAAGCGAATTGACGCGCGCCCTTTACGGCAGCGGACGCGCCGGCTCCATCTTCGGCATGGAACTGGCCGGCACGCCTTTGCCGCCGCTACGCAGCCGCTCCATTGCCGCCTCGGCAATCGCCTCGGCGGTAATGCCGAAATGCGGATAGAGCTGTTCGATGGTGCCGCTCGCGCCGAAGCCGGTCATGCCGATAAAAATTCCGTCGGTGCCGATGAAGCGGTCCCAGCCGAGCCGGATCGCGGCCTCGACCGCAATTTTCACAGGCGCGGCGCCGAGGATCGACGCCTTGTAGTCTTCGCTCTGCATTTCGAACAGTTCGAAGCAAGGGACCGAGACGATGCGGGCGGGGTGACCGCCGGCCTGAAGCGTTTTCCGCGCGGCGAGCGCGATCTCGACCTCGGAGCCGGAGGCGAAGATGGTGATTTCGGCATCGCCGTCGCTTGCCGCCAGTTCATAGGCCCCAAAACCGCAGAGATTCTGCTCGACGAACTCGGTGCGCACGGCGGCCAGATTCTGGCGGGTGAGCGCGATGGTGGACGGCGCTTTCGTCGATTGCAACGCGAGCTGCCAGCACTCGGCGGCTTCCGTCGCGTCGGCGGGGCGGAAAATCAGATGATTGGGGATGGCCCGGAGCGCGGCGAGATGCTCGACTGGCTGGTGTGTAGGCCCGTCTTCGCCAAGCCCGATCGAATCGTGGGTCATGACGAAGATCGAGCGAATGCCCATCAGCGATGCGAGCCGCATCGACGGCCGCGCATAGTCGGAGAAGACCAGAAATGTGCCGGAATAGGGGATGACGCCGCCATGCACGGCCATGCCGTTCATCGCCGCGGCCATCCCGTGCTCGCGAATGCCGTAATGGACGTAGCGGCCGCCGTAGTCGCCGGGAGCGATGGGCCTGGTCTGCGAGGTCTTGGTGTTGTTGGATCCCGACAAATCGGCCGAGCCGCCGATAGTCTCCGGGACGACGCCGTTGATGATTTCCAGCGCCATTTCGCTCGACTTGCGGGTGGCGACCTTGGGCTTGTCGGCGGCAAGCTTCTTCTTGTAGTCGGCGATTGCGGCGTCGAGGCCGCCCGGCAGGTCGCCACGCATGCGGCGTTCGAATTCGCCACGAATGCCTGCCTCTGTATCGGCCAGACGCTTGTCCCAATCCTTGCGGTGTTTGGCCGCGTTCAGGCCGGCAAGCCGCCAGCCGTCGAGAATGTCGGACGGGACGTCGAACGGCTCGGACTTCCAGCCGAGCGCCTGCCGCGCGCCGTCGATCTCTTCGGCTCCAAGCGGCGAGCCGTGCGCCTTGTTGGTGCCGGCGCGCGTCGGCGCGCCGAAACCGATCGTTGTCTTGGCCGCGATCAGCGTCGGCCGATCGGAGTTGCGGGCGTTTTCGATCGCGTTGGCGATGGCTTCCGGGTTATGCCCGTCGACCCTGGCCGTGTTCCAGCCGGAGGCGGCGAAGCGTGCGCACTGGTCGGTCGAATCCGAAAGCGACACCGCCCCGTCGATCGAGATGTTGTTGTCGTCCCAGATGACGATCAGCTTGTTCAGCCGCAGATGCCCGGCCAGCGCCAGCGCTTCCTGCGAAATGCCTTCCATAAGGCAGCCGTCGCCCGCCAGCACATAGGTGTAGTGGTCGACCAGCGCGTCGCCGAAGCTGG
Source organism: Rhizobiaceae bacterium (assembly GCA_041743855.1). Taxonomy (GTDB): domain Bacteria; phylum Pseudomonadota; class Alphaproteobacteria; order Rhizobiales; family Rhizobiaceae; genus JBGTLX01. The sequence continues at coordinate 3,328 of JBGTLX010000776.1, forward strand.
CATTCATGATGCGTTCGGCCAGCGCCATGCCGACCGCATTGGCAAGACCCTGCCCGAGCGGCCCGGTGGTCGTCTCGATGCCTGCGGCGTGGCCATATTCCGGGTGGCCAGCGGTCTTCGAGCCGAGTTGGCGGAAGTTCTTGATCCCGTCGATGGTGATGTCTTCATAGCCGGTGAGGTATAGCAGCGAATAAAGCAGCATCGACCCGTGGCCGGCGGACAGGACGAAACGGTCGCGGTCGGGCCATTTCGGATTCAGCGGGTCGTGCTTCATGAACCTTGTGTAGAGTACCGTCGCTATATCTGCAGCGCCCATCGGCAAACCCGGATGTCCCGAATTGGCCTTTTCGACCGCATCCATCGAGAGGAACCGGATCGCATTGGCCATCCGGTCATGTGTTTCGCGATTGATCATGATTGTCTGCCAAACGAGGGATATAGGGGCCTTCGGCCCCTCCGGGACGAGCTCGTTTCACATAGCAGTTGGCGGGATTGTGTCAACAAATCCGGCTCAGGCAATTCGCTCGACGCCTCCCGAAGCGCGAACCGGTCCATTAGCAGGGGAAACCCCGCAGAGCTTTGTTGACGTGCAATTCACACACCGCCTAATGTTTCACGGATAAATCGTTCTGATTGCGGACGATTCGGTGATGGGCGGGAGCAAAAGGGAGCCATGACCGGGGAAACCACGCTGAGGGAAGTTATCGGGAGGCTCGGCAGGGCTATCGATACGCTGGAGCATGCCGTCACCGCCCGCCTGGAGCACGAGCAGGACTATTCCGAAGCTGACGCGGAAGTGCAGCGCATGAACGCCGACCGCGCACGGCTTGCGCAGGAGCTCGACAATTCGGAAGCGCGCGCCGAACGGCTGGAAGACGCCAACAAGGAAGTATCGCGCCGGCTCGTCACCGCCATGGAAACGATCCGCGCCGTGCTGGACAGGTAACGGACATCATGGCTCAGGTCACTGTCACGATCGACGGAAAAACCTATCGCATGGCCTGCGACGAAGGGCAGGAAGAACATCTGATCGACCTGGCGGGGCGCTTCGACCGCTATGTCTCGCATTTGAAGGATTCGTTCGGCGAAATCGGCGACCAGCGGCTGACCGTGATGGCCGGTATAATGGTGGCGGATGAACTGGCCGAGTTGCAAAAGCGCGTCAAGGGCATGGAAGGCGAGGTCGTCACCCTGCGCAAATCCCGCGACGATGCTTTGACCAAAGCTGACAAGAACGACGCGGCGCTGACCGGCGCGCTGGGCGGGCTGGCGCAGCGCATGGAAGGTCTTGCCGCCCGGCTGACGCCAAAAAAGGCCTGACGGCGCCGGCGCGGCGTGCTTTTCGCAGTGTCGCGGTGACAGCCGGGCGCAGAACTGCGCCGTCAGGCTCTGAAATCGACGCCTTCGCTGAGAAGCCCATACTAGAGCATTTTCCCTGAACGGTGAGTCGGATTTGGGATTCCCGCGGTAGCAGGTGTCTGATTCACTGCACTTCGTGATTTGCGAGGAGGTGAGGATGACACAGAGCTTGAGCGCGGACCTTCGCGGGCGGGTGATCGCG
>JBGTLX010000777.1:0-2359 GCA_041743855.1 Rhizobiaceae bacterium
CGCGATCACCCGCCCGCGAAGGTCCGCGCTCAAGCTCTGTGTCATCCTCACCTCCTCGCAAATCACGAAGTGCAGTGAATCAGACACCTGCTACCGCGGGAATCCCAAATCCGACTCACCGTTCAGGGAAAATGCTCTAGACGCCCATCCTCTCCCCGCTTCAGGGGGAGAGGTGGCGAGCGCAGCGAGACGGAGAGGGGGGTCTTTCGAGGTGCGTCCTTCGAGGCTCGCCCGCCAGTACTGCATTTATTTCACAGCCGAGGTGCGAGCGCTCATCGACGAACAAGATGGAGCGGGCGTCCACAGGCGAGTCTCGAAGGATCAAAGCGAAGCGTCGGTGAGCGAGCGGTCCAGCCCGGACAGATGAATGCCGCATTCGATCTTGGCTTGCCCCGCCCAGCGGCCGCTGCGCGCATCTTCCCCGGGCTGCACGATCTGCGTGCAGGGAAAGCAGCCAATCGACATGTAGCCGTAAGCGACCAGCGGATTTTCGCGCAGCGCGTGCGCCCGCATATAGTCGGCCTGGTCGCCCGTCGTCCAATGCGCCAGCGGGTTGATGCGGATGCGCGCGCCCACCGATTCGAACACCGGCAGCGCCGCGCGCGTCGAGGCCTGAAAGCGCTTGCGCCCGGTCAGCCAGGCTTGATAGGGCTCCAGGCCGCGCGCCAGCGGCTCGACCTTGCGGATGCGGCAGCACCCTTCGGTGTCGGCCGAATGCAGCCTGCCGTCCGGGTCATGGTTCGCCAGGTCGGCATCGTCCGGCTGGATCACGCGCACATTCGACAGGCCGAAATCGGCGGCCAGCGCGTCGCGATAGGCAAGCGTTTCCTCGAAATGCTTGCCGGTGTCGAGGAAGATGACCGGCAGGTCGCGGTCGATTTCCGCGATCATGTGGAGCAGCACCGCCGAGTCCGCGCCGAAGGAGGAAACCGCAGCCAGTTCGCCGACGAACTGGTCGCGAACGGACCGCTCGATGATGCGCTGCGGGGTCAGATGCCCGAAAGCGGCGTCGAGCCTGGCGGCCCGCGCCAAAGCCTCGGCCCCAACCTCATGTGGCCCTGGTTTCGCCAGCATAGAGCGCCTCCTTGAACGGTGCGGCGCCAATGCGGCGGTAGGCGTCGAGAAATTTTTCTCCGGCGTCGAGCCGGATGCGGAGATAGGTGTCGACCACGGTCTCGATCGCATCGGTGATCTCGTCCGGCCCGAAGCCGCGCCCGACGATCTCGCCGATCGAGGTGTTTTCGTCGCCCGATCCGCCGAGCGTCACCTGATAGAGTTCGGCGCCCTTCTTCTCGACGCCCAAAATGCCGATATGGCCGACATGATGGTGGCCGCAGGCGTTGATGCAGCCCGAAATCTTCAGCTTCAACTCGCCGATGTCGCGCTGCCGCTCGAGCGAGGCGAAGCGGTTGGAGATGTCCTGCGCCACCGAGATCGAGCGGGCATTGGCGAGCGCGCAATAATCGAGGCCGGGGCAGGCGATGATGTCGCTGATCAGATTGGAGTTGGCCGTCGCCAGGTCGATCTCGACCAGCCGGTCGTAAACAGCCTTGAGATCGGCGCGCGCGACATGCGGCAGAACGAGATTCTGCTCGTGGGTGACGCGGATTTCGTCGAAGGCAAGCTCTTCGGCGATGTCGGCGACCGCCTCCATCTGGCTGTCCGAGGCGTCGCCCGGAACCTCGCCGATGCCCTTTAGCGAAATGGTGACGGCGGCATAGTCGGGATGGCGATGGGTTACGACATTCTGGTCGAGCCATTCGGAAAAGCTCTTCGAATCGAGCCGGGCCAGCCGCAACGCCTCGTCGCCGCCCGGGCGTTCTGTCAGAGCAGGCGGGGCGAAATAGGCGTCGATGGCCCGGATATCGGCTTCCGGCAGCGTCAGTCCGGTATCGCGCAGCGCTTCGAATTCGGACTCGACCTGGCGCGTCAGTTCTTCCGTGCCGGTCTCGTGGACGAGGATCTTGATGCGCGCCTTGTACTTGTTGTCGCGACGGCCGTTGAGATTGTATACGCGCAGGATAGCCGTGCAGTAGGACAGCAAATCTTTTTCCGGCAGGAAATCGCGGATTTTCTTGGCGATCATCGGGGTGCGGCCCTGTCCGCCGCCGACATAGACCGCAAAACCGAGTTCGCCGCCGTCGTTCTTCTTCAGATGCAGGCCGATATCGTGAACCTGGATGGCGGCGCGGTCACGGGTAGAGCCGGTCACCGCGATCTTGAATTTCCGCGGCAGATAGGAAAATTCCGGATGCACCGAGGACCATTGGCGCAGGATTTCGGCATAGGGCCGCGGGTCGGCGACCTCGTCGGCGGCGGCGCCGGCGAAATGGTCGGCCGTCACATTGCGGATGCAGTT
>JBGTLX010000778.1:0-1621 GCA_041743855.1 Rhizobiaceae bacterium
AAACCTGTCGGGCGACAGGCGCAGCATCGCGGCAGATTGTCTTGCGGTCTCCGGCGGCTGGTCGCCAATGATCCATCTTGCCAGCCAGGCCGGCGGCAAGGCCGAATGGAACGAGGCATTGCAGGCGTTCCTGCCGCCGCCGCCCGTCCAGAAATGGCTGGGCGCGGGCGCGTTCACCGGCAAGTTCGGAACATCGGAAGCGATTGCAGAAGGCTGGCAAACCGGGCTCTCAGCTGCGGGCGGCGAAACCGCTCCGATGGCGCTGCCCGCCGTGGAAGCGGCCTCGCTCGACCCCAATCCCGCGCCGATCCTCGAAATACCCGCCAAGGGCAAGGCCTTCGTCGACCACCAGCTCGATGTGACGGCGGACGACGTGCGCCTCGCCCACCGCGAGGGTTTCATCTCGATCGAGCATCTGAAGCGCTACACGACGCTCGGCATGGCGACCGATCAGGGCAAGACCTCGAACATTCCGGGCCTGTCGATCATGGCCGAGGCGCTCGGCAAGGCTATTCCCGATGTCGGCACGACGCGATTCCGGCCGCCCTTCACGCCGGTTTCCTTGGGTGCGCTCGCCGCCGAACGCTATGGCGAGGTCAGGTTCGAACGGCTGACGCCGATGCACGACTGGCACGTCGAGCATGGCGCGCGCATGTATGCCGCCGGCCTCTGGTATCGCCCGATGATCTACGCCCTGTCAGGCGAAACCGTCGAGCAGGCCTATGTCCGCGAAGCGCGGACGACACGCGAGACGGCCGGCATCGTCGATGTCTCGACGCTGGGCAAGATCGCCGTGCAAGGCCCGGACGCCGCCGATTTTCTCGACCGCGTCTACACCAACATGTTTTCCACGCTGCCGGTCGGCAAGGCGCGCTACGGGCTGATGCTGCGCGAGGACGGCATCGCGCTGGACGACGGCACGACCTGGCGGCTGGGCGAGCACGATTTCCTGATGACCACGACCACCGCGAATGCGGGCAAGGTCATGCAGCATCTCGAATATCTTTTGGACGTGGTCTGGCCCGAGCTGAAGGTGCAACTCACCTCGGTCACCGATCAGTGGGCGGGCGCTGCGATTGGCGGCCCCCGCGCGCGCGAAATCCTGGCGACCTGTGTCACCGGAACGCCGGTCGACAACGACGCCTTGCCCTTCATGGGCATCGTGCATGGCGAGATCGCCGGCGCGCCCGTGATGATCTGCCGCCTGTCCTTCTCCGGCGAGATGGCGTTCGAGGTCTATTCCGGCGCCGGCCATGGCGCCCATGTCTGGGAGGCGCTGATCGCGGCCGGCAAGCCGCACGGCATGGTTGCCTACGGGCTGGAGGCCCTGGGCACGATGCGAATCGAAAAGGGCCATGTGACCGGCGCGGAAATCGACGGCCGCACCACCGGCCGCGATCTGCATCTCGACTGGATGCTGTCCAAGAAAAAGCCGTTCGTCGGCTCGATGATGATGGATCGCGAGGGGCTGATTTCGCCGAACCGGGTCAGGCTCGTCGGCATCGTGGCGCTCGACAATCTGCCGCTGGCCGGCGGCGCGCACATCGTCGAGGAGCTCGATCGCGACAGACCGCGCAATTCGATCGGCCACATCACCGCCGTGTGCTATTCGCCGGCGCTC
>JBGTLX010000779.1:0-7206 GCA_041743855.1 Rhizobiaceae bacterium
CCGTCCTCCCGATCGAGACGGCTCGGGCCTCGATGCATTCCTCTCGCCGCGGGCATGGTCCGAAGATCGTTCCCGCGCTCCTCCGCGCAAATCCTACATATCAAAACAAAGGCCGGCGCAACCGGCAAGCGGGATTACGCCGGGGATTTTTTCGCATCCCGGAAAAATTCAACCCGTCAAGGTCGGGTCAGCCCGATGCATGTAGGCTTTTGCGATGTCGCGCATTCGTGCGCCGTCGAAGCTCTCGCCATGACCGCCGTGAACCACACTGACGGGCAGTTGAAGCAGCCGCGCCATCGTCGCGCGGTAGGCCGCGCGATCCGAGCACCACATGTCGTCGATCAGCGTGTCGTCATAGATCGCGTCGCCCGAAAACAGCGTGCCGTCTTGTTCGTCGAACAGTCCGATCGATCCGAAGGAGTGGCCGGGCAGATGCAGCACCGAGAACCTTCGGTCGCCGAGATCGATCACGTCACCCTCGTCGAGAATCCGGGTCAGCGGCGCCGGCGCGATCGAATAATCTTCGGCCTTCCAGCCGGCATGCGGCGGCTGCGACACCGGGTTCGCCAGGGCGCGGAACTCATCGGCGAAAGTGAAGCGATCGGCCATTTCGGCGAAGGCTTCCGCCTCGAGGCGCGGCCCGGCGCGCTCGGCGAACTCATGCAGCGAGCCGACATGGTCGGCGTGAACATGGGTGGCGACCGCCAGCACCGGCTTGCCCGGCGTGAGCTCGAGCGCAGGAGTGAGCGGCGCGAGGCCCATCCCGCAATCAACGATCAGGTCGAGATCGCGGCCGCTCAAGTGATAGAAGTTCGCGCGGAAATAGCCGTTGAGGAACGGTTCGGTATATACGGTGAGGTCTTCGCTCGGACGTTTCTTCGTAAACCATTCCCTGCCTGCCTGACGCCGTTCTGAATGCATGTTTCGGGCTCCGGGGATGCTGACGCTTTGCGCGAAGCGGACAGGTTTTTGCCGCGGCGCGCAAGCCGCTTCACCGGCTTGTCGATTGCCTGCGGGACGGTAGAAACCGGTCTGGTCGGCAGTGTGATCGGATCGGGGCTTTGCTGTGATGTCCGAAGGGTCGATCGTGGAGTTGGGCTGCCCGCGGCTCGAAAACCGATTGATACAAAGCGATTGCGGGGTTTCACGCTTTGTCAACCATAAGCTGCGAAACTGACTTGGTTCGGCCAATGCCGTGCTCAGTTTGTGGATCGTGCCCGTGTCGCAAAATTCCCGCTCGCCGAATTCCGTTTCCCTGTCGCGCCGAAGCGCGTTGCTCAGCCTGGGCTCCGCAATACTGGCCGCGATCGGCTGCTCGCGCACCATCGATCTCGCCGCGATCGAGGTCGACGACTACACGACCGGATCGATCCGGCCGCGCATCAGCGTCGACCGGCAGGTGACCGGCCCGGAACTGATGTATGCGTCGTTCAACGACGAAGGTTATGTTCTGCCCGAAATCCCCTTTGCGAAGGTCGACCCGAAATTCCGCCGCCAGATCGTCGTCGACCCGACCGGCGAGAAGCCCGGCACGATCGTCGTGCATCTGCAGGAGCGGCATCTCTATTGGGTGCAGCCGGGCGGCGACGCGATCCGCTACGGCGTCGGCATCGGCAAGGAAGGCTTTTTGTGGTCTGGCCGCGCCAACATCCAGTATGGCCGGAAATGGCCGACCTGGACGCCGCCGCGCGAAATGATCGCCCGCAAGCCCGAACTGGTGAAGTGGCAGGGCGGTCAGCCCGGCGGCCTCGAAAACCCGCTCGGCGCGCGCGCGCTCTATATCTACAAGGATGATCAGGACACCGGCTTCCGGGTCCACGGCTCGCCGGAATGGTGGACCATCGGCCAGGCCATGTCGTCCGGCTGCGTCAGGATGATCAACCAGGACGTGATCGACCTCTACAACCGCGTCGAGGGCAAGACCCCGATCGTGGTGGTGTGATCTTGGGTCGTCTCTCGGAACGGCTAAGCGGCCGACAAAGCTCGCTCGATAGCCTCCGGCTCTTTGTCGATTACCGTCAGGAGGATGCGCGACGGCGTGTCCACGTTTGACCGACCCTGCTCCCAATCGCGAACACGGCCAATGGAAAACCCGTAACGCGCCGCGAACGCCGGCTGCGACAGACCGAGCTTTTTACGGATAGCGCGGACATTCACCGTGGCGGGGACGTGAATGCGGTATTCACTCACATCCGCCTCGCCGCTGGCAAAGGCGAGCGCCTCACGCGCACCTTGCAAAATTCGGGAACCTGCCTTGCTCATGATCATGCTCTCTTGATCTTTTTTACCTTGGCCTTGACGTTTTCTCGCCATACGCGCGGCAGAGCCGTCAAAATCTTGCGAAGCTCATTGCGTTCCGCATCGGACAAATTGGCTTTCGAGTCCTTTCCGAAGACGTCCAGCAGAAACACCGGCATATCCACATCGGCATAGAACGACACAACGCGATAGCCACCACTTTTACCGTGGCCACGGCCCGCAATCCTGACCTTGCGGGCACCGCCGGTCCCAACCATGACCGTGCCTGCGGCCGGATTTTCGGCAAAGACTGCAACTATAGCTTCGCGCTCTGCATCCGTAATGCCTTCATCTTTTGCGGACGCCAGAAATGCTGGGGTCTCGATGACTGTATGCATGCAATTTTGATACGGAATTTCCGCATTATAGTCAAGCGGGAATATACGGCAATTCCGTATAGGCGGCAAACTACTCGTTCGCGCTCACCAGCGCGCGTTCGAGCTTGCCCATGCCTTCGGCGAGAATCGCATCCGAAATCGTCAGCGGCATTAGGATGCGGATCGTATTGGCGTGGACGCCGCAGGACAGCAGCACCAGTCCGTCGGCGAGTGCGGCGTGCGTCAACCGCTTGGTCGCGTCGGCGTCGGGCTCCTCGGCGCCGCGCGATTTGACGATGTCGAAGGCCACCATCCCGCCCGGCCCGCGGATCGCCGACATGGCGACGGTGTCGTTGCGCTGCGCGATGCGCGCAAGGTCGCCCTTGATGCGGTCGCCCAGAATGTTGGCGCGCTCGATCAGCCGCTCCTCCTCGATCACGTCGAGCACGGCCAACGCCGCCGCGCAGGCGATCGGGCTGCCGGCATAGGTGCCGCCAAGGCCGCCCGGATCCGGCGCATCCATGATTTTCGCGCGGCCGATGACGCCTGACAGCGGAAACCCGCCGGCCAGCGACTTCGCCACCGTGACCAGATCGGGCTCGACGCCCGAATTCTCGATGCCGAACATCTTTCCGGTACGCGCAAAGCCGGTCTGCACCTCGTCGGCAATCATCAGGATGCCATGCTCGTCGCAAACCGCTCTTAGGGCTTCCAGCAATTCCGTCGGTGCCGGATGAAACCCGCCCTCGCCCTGCACCGGCTCGATGATGATCGCCGCGACATCGACCGGATCGACATCGGCGCGAAACAGGAGATGCAGCGCCTTCACGGCATCCTCGACCGAAACGCCGTGCTGCGGCACCGGGAACGGCAGGTGCCAGATGCCGCCCGGCATCGGCCCGAACTTCTTCTTGTAGGGCGCGACCTTGCCGGTGAGCGCCATGGTCATCATGGTGCGGCCGTGAAAACCGCCGCTGAACGCGATGATGTTGGTGCGTCCGGTCGCCGCGCGCGCGATCTTGACGGCGTTTTCCACCGCTTCCGCGCCGGTCGAAAACAGGATGGTCTTGGCGTCGCCCGAAAAGGGCGCCAGCGCGTTCAGCCGTTCGCACAGCGCAATATACGGCTCGTAGGGCACGATCTGAAACGCCGTGTGCGTGTAGTGGTCGAGCTGGGCGCGCACCGCGGCGATGACCTTGGGATGGCGGTGGCCGGTGTTGACCACGGCGATGCCGCCGCCGAAATCGATGTAGCGGTTGTCTTCCACATCCCATATCTCCGAGCCTTCGGCGCGGCTCGCGAAAACGGGATAGGCGGTGCCGACGCCGCGCGGGACGGCCGCCACGCGGCGTGCCTGGAGCGCTGAATTGCTGGTCATGTCGATCCCCTCTTCCAAAATGTCCAGTATTCTACTCGCCGGCTGGCCGAAAAGACCATCCGGCCGCAGCAGATTTGCTGGAGCCTATTCCATTCCGATTGCATCGGAATGGCGGCTCCAATTTTTGTTTGAGCATGATCTTTTCCGAAAACCGGTTTCCACTTTTCGGGATCATGCTCTGACTATAGCGACCTACCGGTCCCAAGAGGCGGCCGCATGGGTCAGAACGCAAAAAGGCTCGGCCAGCTAGGGTCAGGACCTGTTAATATGATCGAAATGGCGCCTGAAACGGCAAGAAGATGCGAGGAGAAGCGCGAAGGTCGGGGTCTTTCCCCGGCCGAGCGGTTCGACATGGCAGATTGCAGCCGTTTCGGCGTCCGCTGGATGTGGTCCATCTGCCCGGCTGCTTTGTCGCGAAGGTTTGAAAATGGTAGACATTTCCTGCACCTCCGCTCCTCGCATCCGGACAGATGACCTCACACCATTTCGACCAGATTAACAGGTCCTGACCCTAGTCGAGCGTTGCGCTCGCCAGGCAAGACTGGCAATTGTGCGGCGAAGCATTCTGAGCGGAGAAACAATCCATGGCCGGAACATTCGTGATTGCGCAAGGCGGCGGGCCGACCGCCGTGATCAACCAGACCATGGCAGGGGCCGCCCTCGAAATCCGCCGCCGCTATCCCGGCGCGAAGGTCTTGGGCGCGCGCCACGGCGTCCGGGGCGTGCGCGACGGCGACTATGTCGACCTCTCCGCGATTTCCGAAGAGCAGATGATGCGCGTCGCCGGCACGCCGAGCTCGGCGCTCGGCTCGACCCGCGACAAACCGGACGCCGCCTATTGCGAAAAGGTGCTGGCGGGCCTGAAGAAGGCCGGGGCCAACGCCTTCATCTATATCGGCGGCAACGACACGTCGGGCACGCAGCAGATCCTGACCGACGCGTCGGGCGGCTCGATGGCCTTTGTCCATGCGCCGAAAACCATCGACAACGATCTGATGGAGAACGACCACACGCCGGGCTTCATCTCGGCGGCAGAGTTCGTCGCCGGCGCGTTCCTGTCCGTCGATCTCGATTTCCGCGCGCTACCCGGCGTCTATGTGGCCATCGTCATGGGCCGCCACGCCGGTTTTCTGACCGCGGCCTCGGCAGCCTGGCGCATCGACGAGGACAGCGGCCCGCATCTGATCTATGTGCCGGAGCGCGCCTTTTCCGTGCCGCGCTTCATCGACGATGTACGGCGCACGCTGGACAAGCACAAGCGCTGCATCGTCGCCGTTTCTGAAGGCGTTTCGACCGAGGACGGCCGCTCGCTGGTCGAAAGCATCGTGCCCGAAGACAGGCTGGAGCGCGACGCGCACGGCAATCTGAAACTATCCGGCGGCGATCTCGGCCTCGCCTTCGAACACGCGCTGCGCGACGGCCTGCCGGGCAAGCGCGCCCGCGTCGATGCGCTGGGCTACATGCCGCGCGGCTCCATCGCCGCGATCAGCAAGGTCGACCAGAAGGAAGCGTTCGACGCCGGAATCCATGCCGTCGAGGCTGCGGCTCAGGGGGGCGGTTCGGTGGCGCTTCAATATGACGGGCAAAAGACCGTGCTGAAGATCGTGCCGCTGGGAAGCGTCGCGGCCAAGACCCGCCACATGCCCGACGATTATCTCGCCGCCGCCGGCACGCATCTGTCGGACAAGGGCATGGCCTACATGAAGCGCCTCGTCCCGGAAAAATTCCAAGTCGGAAAGCCGTTCGTTTGAGCGGCAGGGCAATCGCGGTGGAGAAAATCTTCGACGGCCACAATGACGTCCTGTTCCGGCTGTGGAACCACGCCGCCAAAGGCGCCGATCCGGTCGCGGAATTCATCGACGGCACGACAAGCGGCCATATCGATATGCCGCGCGCCAAAGCCGGCGGGCTGGCCGGCGGGCTGTGCGCCATCTACGTAACTTCGGGCGGGCTCGTCCTCGACAAGCCCGATTCCAATGGCCATTACGCGACGCCGCTGTCGCCGCCGCTCGAACGCGCGCCGTCGCTGGACATCGCGCTCGAGACAATGGCGATCGCCTTTCGCATCGAACGCGCCGGCGGCTGGAAGATCTGCCGCGGCTCGGCCGACATCGCGACGGCAATAGCCGAGCAAAAATTCGCGGCGGTCCTGCACATGGAGGGCTGCGAGGCGATCGATGCCGATCTGGCCGCGCTCGAAACATTCCACGCGGCCGGCTTGCGTTCGCTCGGGCCCGTCTGGAGCCGCAACAATGTCTTTGCCCATGGCGTGCCCTTCGCCTATCCGATGAGCCCGGATGCCGGACCGGGCCTGACCGAGGCCGGCAAAAGGCTGGTCGCCGCCTGCAACCGGCTCGGGGACCTCATCGACCTCGCCCACATCACTGAACAAGGTTTTTGGGACGTGGCAAAACTCTCAGACCGGCCTTTGGTAGTCAGCCATTCCAACGTCCACGCCATCACGCCCGTCGCCCGCAATCTTACCGACCGCCAGCTCGACGCGGTGCGCGAGAGCGGCGGCGTCGTCGGCCTGAACTTCGCCGTCACCATGCTGCGCGCCGACGGACGCGAAAATTCCGACACGCCGATTTCGGACATGATCCGCCATGTCGACCATCTGGCGGAGAGGCTCGGCATCGACGGCGTGGCGCTCGGTTCCGATTTCGACGGCGCGCTCATCCCGCGCGAAATCGGCGACGCGAGCGGGCTTCAGAAGCTCGTTGCCGGACTGCGAAGCGCCGGATATGGTGATCGGGAACTGGCAAAAATATGCCGCGAAAACTGGCTGAGAGTTTTGAGCTCGGCCTGGCATGAGACGGCTGCCGCATAAGAGAGCGAAAAAATTCGTCAACGAAAACAGGGAGCCGATACCATGATGATGAGCAAGATCAACGGGCGCGCCCGCGTCCTTCTGGCAAGCGCGGCGCTTTCGGCCATGCTGTTTGCGGGAGCGCCCGCTATCGCCGAAACGCCGGCCGACACGCTGGTTCTGGCCTGGGCCATCGACGATATCATCACGCTCGATCCGGCCGAATCCTTTGAAATCAGCGCCGGCGAGATGATGGGCAACAGCTACGATCGCCTGGTGCGCTTCGACATTGCCGATCCGTCCAACATTTATGGCGACATCGCCGAAAGCTGGACCGTATCGGACGACGGCAAGACCTTCACCTTCAAGATCAAGCCGGACCTGAAATTCGCCTCCGGCAATCC
>JBGTLX010000780.1:0-1549 GCA_041743855.1 Rhizobiaceae bacterium
GAGATCGCCGATGACGACACCGTCGAGACGCTGAAGGCCAGGCTCGACAGGATCGCCTCGACGATGGCCTGCCACGGCTCTATCCGCTCCGGCCGGCTGATGAAGCCCGAAGAAATGAACGCGCTGCTGCGCCAGATGGAGTCGACGCCGGGCTCGGGCACCTGCAATCATGGCCGCCCGACCTATATCGAGCTGAAGCTGGCAGATATCGAAAGGCTGTTCGGGAGACGGTGAGGCAGTGTGACCGGCTTGACCAAGAGCGTGTTTTGTGGCGGAACCCATAGAGCCTTTCCTGTCTTGATTGAATCGTTCTGCCGGAGGCAATTCGGGACAAGGTCGAGGGCTTCGGTGCAGACCGTATCGGGATACGGTCAAATCCGATGGCCGAAGGATTTGACCCGAATTAACCCGGCCCGAAGGGTTTCCCGCTGGCGGACGCCCGCTTTGTCGGGCGCGGCTTGCCCGATGGGCCACATCGCCCCTGCGCCGCCATCCGCGCGGATCGTCTCGCCATCGGAGAAACAGAACTGTTTCAATCAAGACAGGAAAGGCTCTAGACGATGATGAACAGATTTGAAGGCCCCGGCGCCAGGGAAGCCCGCATCCGCTATCTCGACGGCGACTTCCAGGTCACCAGCCCCGGCGCTTTCGTGCGCTGCGCGGTCACCGGCGAGTCGATACCGCTCGACGAGCTCAAATATTGGAGCGTTGCGCGACAAGAGCCCTATCTCAACGCCACCGCATCGCTGGCGCGCGAAATGGATGCCGATCCGGCCCTGCGGCGCGGTTGACTATTTCTGGTTTCGGCGACGCCGCCACGCTTCGGTCGTCTCGTCGATGATGCGCTCCACCGTCGCAGGCGTTTCAAAGACCGTTTCTATCTCCAGAACATGCAGTTCCTGAAGAACCTCCGCAGGCGCAGCGCCGTTGCGCAGGCGCACCGCATCCTTGGATGTGGTGATCAACTGAAGGTCGGCGGCGCGCGCCGTCGCCGCCATTTCGGCCATCTCGTCGGCGGCAAAGAAATGATGGTCGGCGAATGACCGGGTCAGCACGATCGCGCCACCCGCTCTGGTGATGGTGTCATAGAATTTTTCCGGATGCCCGATGCCGGCGAAAGCCAGGAAGCGCTTTCCGGCCAGCCGCTCGGGGTGGCGGGGGCGGACCGATCCGGCAAGAACCGGCTTGCCCGCGCGCGAAGCCAGCCGCACCACTGCATCGCCGCCGCTTTCCTCGCCCATTTTCAGGATGCCGGTGGCAAAATGCAGCTGATCGACCAGTGGCGCGCGCATCGGTCCGCCGGGTATGACATGGCCATTGCCGAGACCGTAGCGACCGTCGACCACGATGAGCGAATAGTCCATGTGAATGCGCGCGCTCTGAAATCCGTCATCCATGATCAGAAAGTCGCAGCCTTTTTCGATGAGCAGCGCCGCACCCGCCGCCCGGTTCGGCGTCACCGCCACCAGCCCGTGGTCGGCGAGCAGCAGCGGCTCGTCGCCGACATGCCTGGCGCTGTCGTGATGCCGGTCGACGAGGTGGGGCTTGA
>JBGTLX010000781.1:0-3058 GCA_041743855.1 Rhizobiaceae bacterium
TCTTGCGCCATCGGCTGACGCTTGCCGATCAGCATGATGGCGCGCTCGTCAAGTTCGCGTTGGCGTGCGTCCATGATCGCATCGTCCGAAACGATCCGCTGCGCCAGCGCGTTGTCCGAGCCGAGCAGCGCCCGGATCGCGCCGGCCACCATGGCTCCGGCAAGGTCGCCCATGTCCCGGATGAGCCGGTCGATGTGCCCCAACTCGTCGTCGAATGACGTGACCGTATGTTCGCCCATCATGCCCTCGTGATCTTTGCCGATTGACTGCAAGCGCTCAGCCGAACCGGCCGGTGATATAGTCCTGCGTGCGCTTTTCGTCGGGACTGGTGAACATCTTGTCGGTCGCTCCCTCCTCGACGAGATAGCCGAGATGGAACATCGCCGTGCGCTGGGAAACGCGCGCCGCCTGCTGCATGGAATGCGTGACGATGACGATGGTGAAGTTCTGGCGCAGTTCGTCGATCAGTTCCTCCACCTTGGCGGTGGCGATCGGGTCGAGCGCCGAGCAGGGCTCGTCCATCAGGATCACTTCGGGCGAAACGGCGATCGCGCGCGCGATGCAGAGCCGTTGCTGCTGGCCGCCGGAAAGGCCCGTGCCGGCTTCGTGCAGGCGGTCCTTCACCTCGTTCCAGATCGCCGCCTTCTTCAGGCTGGATTCCACGATCTGGTCCAGATCCGCCTTGTTCTTGGACAGGCCGTGGATTTTCGGACCGTAGGCGACATTGTCGTAGATCGACTTCGGAAACGGGTTGGGTTTTTGAAACACCATGCCGACGCGGGCGCGTAATTCCACGACATCGATCTTCGGATCGTAGACGTCGTCGTTGTCGAGTGTGATCTTGCCGGTGACGCGCGCGATGCTGATCGTGTCGTTCATGCGATTGAGGCAGCGCAGGAAGGTGGACTTGCCGCAGCCCGACGGGCCGATCAGCGCAGTGACCTGCTTTTCGCGCACGTCGAGGTCGACATCGAACAACGCACGCTTTTCAGCGTAATGGACGGAGACCTTCTCGCCCCTCATCTTGATGACGGGCTGGTTCGAGCCGGCCTGCAATTTCGCTTCGACCGCTGCTTCTGTCATGATGTTCATGTCCTTTACTCCACTTACCAGCGCCGCTCGAAGCGTTTTCGCAGGATGACCGCAATTGCATTCATGACGATGAGGAATCCAAGCAGGATAAGAATAGCCGCGGATGTTTTTTGCTGGAAGCCAACTTCGGGAAAATCCGCCCACATGAAGATCTGAACAGGGAGGATGGTCGCCGGCTCGGTGAACCCTCCGGGAATGTCGACGATAAAGGCTACCATGCCGATCATCAGCAGCGGCGCGGTCTCACCCAGCGCATGCGCCATGCCCAGGATCGTCCCCGTCATGATGCCGGGCATGGCCAGCGGCAGCACGTGGTGGAATACGGTCTGAACCCTCGACGCGCCAATGCCGAGCGCTGCTTCGCGGATCGACGGCGGCACCGCGCGCAGCGACGCCCGCGAAGCGATGATGATGATCGGCAGGGTCATCAGCGCCAGCACCATGCCGCCGACCACCGGGGCCGAGCGCGGCAGGCCGAATGCGTTGAGGAACACGGCCAGGCCGAGCAGGCCGAATACGATGGACGGCACGGCCGCCAGATTGTTGATGTTGACCTCGATGATGCCGGTCAGCCGGTTTTTCGGCGCGAATTCTTCAAGATAGATTGCCGCGGCCACGCCGATCGGGAACGATATCGACAGCGTGACGATCATCGTCAGGAACGACCCGACCACCGCGCCCCAGATGCCAGCCAGTTCCGGTTCGCGGCTTGCGCCGGTGAAGAAGAAGAGTGAGTTCCAGCGGCTTTCGACGGCGCCTTGCGCCTTGAGGTCGTCGAGCCAGACGATTTCCCTGTCGGTTATCTTCCGGTTGGCCTCCGGGGTACCGATGGTGCGCAACTCGGCAGGCATCGGTCCGGCTGCGGAATCGATCGCCTCGTAGACCGTGCCTTTGGCGGTCGTTGCACCCGCCGTGCCGGGGGCCAGTTCAGTGAGTTTGATCGTGCCTCCGCCGACCTGGAGCAGGAAGGATTCCGCGCTTCCGGTCAGGCGCAGCGCGCCGTTCTCCGCTTCGGTGGCGCCGGCAGCGCGGGCCAGCCGCAAAACTTTGTCGTCAGGAAAGGCGACATCCACGTCGCCGGTCACCGCCGATACCGTGACGCCGGAAAGCGATTGGGACCCTCCGCGTTTGGCGAGCAGCCCCTTCAGATAAAGATCGGCGAAATCATCCAGCGGTACGTCGATGTCCACGGTGCGGCCAAGCATGGACGGATCGGCTTGTATCTCCTTGCGCAACAAGACCCCGGAACCGGTCGATACGAGCCCACGCAGCAGGCGGCGCGCCTGCCGATCCGTCGCGTCGGGAAATTTCCCCGACAGCGCATCCTGGACAATGACGTTGTAATCGGCGGCGAGAACGTTGGCTGGATCGACCTTGGCGGCCGACAGATCGACCGGCAGGGTCAGGTAATTGGCCCGAAACGCCGGCAGCGCCTGGGTGACGATGGTTGACAGCAACAGGAGCAGAAAGAAGCCGGCAAGCGCCACGGCGCCTGCTCCAAGCCATTTGAACCGCCACTCGGAGGCGTAGCGCGCCTTCAGCCGCGCCTTGGCGGCGACATCTGTGTGGATGCGAACGGGACGGTCCGAAAGCGTTGTGGCTGTATCAGTCATATTGTTCCCGATACTTCTTGACGACGCGCAGCGCGATCACGTTGAGGGCGAGTGTGGCGCAAAACAGCACCAGGCCGAGCGCGAAGGCGGCGCGCGTCTTGGCGCTGTCGAACTCCTGGTCGCCCACCAGAAGCGTGGCGATCTGGACGGTGACCGTCGTCACCGCTTCCAGCGGGTTGCCGGTCAGATTGGCGGCCAGGCCCGCCGCCATGACGACAATCATGGTTTCGCCGATGGCGCGGCTGACGGCGAGCAGCATGGCCGAGACGATGCCGGGCAGCGCCGCCGGCAGCACGACCCTGCGGATCGTCTCGGATTTGGTCGCGCCGAGCCCAGCCGAGCCGTCGCGCAGC
>JBGTLX010000782.1:0-1715 GCA_041743855.1 Rhizobiaceae bacterium
CACCGGTAACCGGCCGAGACCCGGGATAGCTTCTGTTACGAGATAGAAATGCTCGCAGGCATGGAGCGGAATGCTCACGCCTGACATCGCCCCAAGCTCGCGCGCCCACATGCCGGCGCAGTTGATGACGATGTCGGTCTCGATCGCGCCCTGCTCGTCGCCTTGCGCCCACGACACGCCGGTGACGCGGCCGTCCTTGCGGTGAACGGCGGTGACCTTGACGCCCTCGACGATCTTCGCGCCGCGCTGCCTTGCGCCCTTGGCCAGCGCCATGGCGATGTTGGCCGGATCGCACTGGCCGTCGAGCGGCAGATGCACCGCGCCGACCACGCCGTCGATGTTCAAATGCGGGTACATCTGCTTGACTTCGCTTGGCGAAATCTCGCGCACATCGATGTCGAAGGCGCGGGCCAACGAGGCGGATCGATAGATTTCGTGCTTGCGCTCCTCTGTCAGCGCCACCGTGATCGAGCCGACCTGGCGCATGCCGGTGGCGACGCCGGTTTCCTCCTCCAGTTTCACGTAGAGGTCGGCGGAATATTTCGCGAGCCGCGTCATGTTCTGCGAGCCGCGCAGTTGCCCGATCAGGCCTGCCGCATGCCAGGTCGTGCCGCAGGTCAGTTGCTTACGCTCCAGCAGCACGATGTCGGTCCAGCCGAGTTTTGCGAGATGATAGGCGACCGAGCAGCCCGAAACGCCGCCGCCGATGATGACCGCCCGGGCTTTTTGGGGCAGGTCACTCACGCGGCCTTGCTTTCGTAGGAGCCGACGAAGCGGCGCAAGCGGCCGGCTGCTTCCCGCAGAACGTCTTCAGGCTGGGTGAGGCTGATGCGGATGTGTCCGGCCGCCGAATCGCCAAAACTTATGCCGGGCATCACCGCCACCTTCTCGGCTTCCAGCAAAGCAAAGGCGAATTTCTCGCAATCCGGCTCGACGGCGCGGATGTCGAGCATCACATACATGCCGCCTTCGGAGCCGCGCACGATGACGTTGTTCAGCCCGCGTATGGCGTCGAGAAACACGGTGCGCCGGGCCGCGTAGCGCCTTGCGATGTCGTCGACGCCGTAGCTGTTTTCGAAGGCTTCGGCCGCGGCATGGCTGATAAAATCCGGCAGGCCGTAGGTGGTGACGATGTTGAGGCTGGTCAAAAGCACCACGAGGTCGGCCGGCGCGGTCAGCCAGCCGATGCGCCAGCCGGTCATGCCATGGCTCTTGGACATGGAGTTGACGACCAGCGTGCGCTCCGCCATGCCCGGCAGGGCGCGGGGTGAAATATGCTCGCCGCCGCCGAGCGTCCAGTAAACCTCATCGGACAGCATCCAGAGATCGTGCTCGATGCAGATTTTTGCGATGCCTTCCAGGCTCTTGCGGGAATAGACGGCGCCCGTTGGGTTGTTGGGCGTGTTGATGAGGATGGCGCGGGTGTTGGGCTGCACAGCCTTGGCGATGTCTTCGGCGCGCGGCTGAAAGCCGTCCTCGGCGCGGGTTTCGACCACCGTGAAGCCGGCGCCCGACGCCCGGAACGTGCCGGGGTAGGTGGCGTAGTAGGGCGCGACGACGATGGCGTGTCCGCCCGGATCGAGCGTCGCCTGCACCGCGGCATAGAGTGCGGCCTGTCCGCCCGGCGTGGCGATGATCTGCTCCGCCGTCGTCGGCACGCCGGTGCATTCGGTGGTGACGTTCGCCATCGCCTGGCGCAGGCGGGGAATGCCGGC
>JBGTLX010000783.1:0-10825 GCA_041743855.1 Rhizobiaceae bacterium
ATCAACATCGTCATCCAGGGCCGCCACGACACCTATCCGAAGCGCCGCGGCATGACCCGCGTGCCGGAGATGATCGCGGCTGGCATCCGCGTCGGCTTCGGCCAGGATTGCGTGCTCGACCCGTGGTATCCGCTGGGCACGGCCGACATGCTCGACGTCGCCTTCATGGGCCTGCATGTCGCGCAGATGACCAGCCCGGCCGACATGGCGCACTGCTTCGACATGGTGACCAAAATCAACGCCGAAATCATGGGGCTCGACCATCTCGGCCTCGAGGTCGGCAAGACCGCCAGCCTCGTCGTTCTCGACGCCGGCAACCGCATCGAGGCGATCCGCTTGCGACCCGAACGGCTTTGCGTCATCGCCAAAGGAAAAATCGTGGCGCGGCGCATCAGGCAGGACACGAAGCTGTCGATCGACGGACGCCCCCTGACGGTCAACCGGCGGCACAAGGCCGGGCACTGAGCGCGCGTCAGGCGGCTTCCGTCTCGCTCGTCTTGCGCGCCATCACCGTTTCATAGGCCGCCTGCAGTCCCGCGCGCACCGACGCCTCCGGCCTTGACGCGCCGGGCGTTGTCGCAAGATGTTCGCCGCGCAGTTCGGCCATGAACGCCTCCCACAGCGCCGGCCCGCCTTCCTCCAAGAGCTTCGCCCTGATGCTGAGTTCCTCGCTGACCGCCAGCCAGCGCGTGCCCCAACTCCCCAGATGCGCCATGATCGGCACTAGCGAGATCGACATTTCGGTCAGGCTGTAGATCGCCTTCTGCTTGTGGGTCGGGTCGTCGGCCCTGGTCAGCATGCCGAGGTCGAGCAACATCTTCAGCCGGTCGGCGAGGATGTTGGACGAGATGTGCTCCTCTGACTTCATCAACTCGCGAAAGTGGCGTTTCCCGCCGAAAATCATGTCGCGCAGGATGAGCAGGCTCCATTTGTCGCCGAACACTTCGAGCGAGAGATTTATGGGGCAGCCCGACCGCTGATCGTCATTCATTTCGTGTCTCCAAAAAACCGCTTGCATTATACAATCAGCCCGCATATCGTGCAACTGCTTGCAAAAGACAAGCAGTTAACGAGATAGAGAATGCGAGGAGGCATCGATGGCAAAAGTTCTTTTGCAGTTTTCCATGTCGCTGGACGGCTTCGTCGCCGGCCCGGATATCAGCGTCGAGCAACCCATGGGACGAGACGGCGAGCGGCTGCATCAGTGGATGTTCCCGACCGATGGAATCGTGGACGATCTGGACCGCGAAATGGCGCAGAAGATATCGGCCGACGCAGGCGCGGTCATTCTCGGCCGGCGCACCTTCGACGTCGGTGTCGGCCAATGGGAGGATACGCCGTTCCCCGTTCCAAGCTTCGTGTTGACCCATCGGGCGAGGGACGAACTGGCGATGCCGAGCGCCGCATTCACCTTCGTCACGCAAGGCGTCGAAGCCGCGCTCGATCAGGCAAAGCAAGCGGCGGGCGACAAGTACATCGTCGTGATGGGAGCGGATGCCGTCCGGCAGTTGCTGGCGGCAGGTTATGTCGACGAAATCCGGATACAACTCGTGCCGGTGCTGCTTGGCGCGGGAACAAGGCTGTTCACAGGCGCCGAGCGCATCGCGCTGACCGCCATCGGAACGGTCCAGTCCTCCTCGGTTACGCATCTGCGATTCGAGGTCGAGCGGTCGGAGTCGCCTACGAAAAACTGAAGTATCAGCTTAACCATTGACTCGAAAATGGCATCGAAATACTTAAGTGAATGCTTCACGATTCAGCCCAGCTCGACCGGATGTTCCAGGCGCTTTCGGACCCTGCCCGCCGCGGCATGGTGGCGCGGTTGTGCGATGGTCCGGCCTCGGTCAGCGAATTGGCGCAGCCGCTCGCCATGACGATGTCGGCTGTGGTTCAGCACCTCGCCGTGCTGGAGGCGAGCGGCCTCGTGACCTCGCAAAAGACCGGCCGGGTGCGGACATGCCGCATCGAGCCGAAGGCCCTGCGCACCGTCGAACAGTGGATCGCGGAGCGACGCACGCTCTGGGAAAGCCGCCTCGACCGGCTGGGCGCTTGGCTGGCCGAACATCCCGAAGACCCGATCAAGGAGAAAAAATCATGACCGAACGATCCGTCAACCACGCGACCATCGTCCTCGAGCGCACCTACGACGCCTCGCCGGCGCGTGTCTTCGCCGCATGGTCGGACCCGGATGCCCTGCTCCGCTGGGCGACGCCCGGCGAAGGCTGGGAAAGCGCCATGAAGCGTTTCGACTTTCGCGTCGGCGGCGGCGAGACCAGCACCTTCGGCCCGGCCGGCGGCGAGACCTATTTGAACGAGACGCGCTATCTCGACATCGTTCCCGACCAGCGCATCGTTTCGGCCGGCGCCATGACCAGCGGCGACAAGCGGCTCTTCGTCGGACTTTTGACGGTGGCGCTCAGCCCGGCGGGACAAGGCTGCCGGCTGATCGTGACCGAACAGGGCGTCTTCCTCGACGGCCACGATGTGCCCGAAAATCACGAGGCCGGCTGGAGCGCGATGCTCGACACTTTGACCGAAGAACTCAAGCGCCCCCAGGCGGCGTGATCGATCGAGGAGCGCAAACCATGCAGACTCATGAAAAAGGTTTGAAACTTTATCAGGGCGACGGCCCGAACTCTTATCGGGTGCGGATGTTCATGGCCGAGAAGGGTGTCGAAGTGCCGCTCGTCCGGATCGACTTCGGCAAAATGGAGCACAAGGCGCCCGAATTCCTCCGAATGAATTCGCTCGGCCAGATACCGGTGCTGATGCTTGACGATGGCGCGGTCATCACGGAAAGCATCGCCATTTGCCGCTATCTCGAAGAACTTCATCCCAAGCCGCCCCTCTTCGGCGCAAACGCCGTCGAGAAGGCCAGGGTCGAGATGTGGAGCCGCCGTGTCGAGCTGGAGATCTTCGCCACGATCGGCAACGTCGCCTTGCATTCGGACGAATTCTTCAAGAACCGCCTAGTCCAGTTCCCGGCCTTCGCCGAGACGCAGCGGGCGGCCGTTCCGCAAAAATGGGCGTGGCTCGACCGCGAGATAGCGGATGGCCGCCGCTTCATTACCGGCGACAATTTTTCCATGGCCGACATCGTCGGGGCCGTTTCGTCGTGGCTTTGCGAAGTGTTCGGCATGGAGATACCGTCCGCGTTGTCCAATGTTCGCCGTTGGGACGAACGCGTCCGGGCGCGCCCGAGCTGGAACGCCTGACCGGCGGCAAGTCGCCAAAATCACGATCGTAACAATTCGCCGGAAGCAACAAACCCGGACACGGAGCAGAACCATGACTGAACGATCCGTCAACCACGCGACCTTCGCCATCGAACGCGTTTATCCCGTCTCGCCGGCAAAGGTCTTCAACGCCTTTGCCGATCCCGCCATCAAGCGGCGCTGGTTCGCCGAGGGCGAGGGCTGGGAAGTCGAAGCCTTCGATGGGGAGTTCAAGGTGGGCGGCCACGAGCGCGGCAGCTTTCGCTTCAAGGGCGGATCGCGCATCCGCAATGAGACGATCTATCAGGACATCCTTCCCGACCGCCGCATCATCATCGCCTACTCCATGATGGTGGGAGACGCCCGCCTTTCGTCGTCGCTGGCGACGATGGAGTTCGCGCCGGAAGGCGCCGGCACGCGGCTGAAATTCACCGAGCAGGGCGCGTTTCTCGATGGCCATGACAAGGTCGAATCGCGTGAGCAGGGCACAAGCGAACTGCTCGATGCGGTGGGGGTGGAACTCGCCCGCCAGGCTTCGCCGAAATCCTGAAGGGAGCGCGCCGTATGGGCGCGGCCCCATCCTGTTCTGCCCCATCTTCTTTTACCTGGCTTTCGCCCGACGCGGTTGGCCAATCGCAACAGCGGACTTGAAAGGAATGGATCCATGAGAAAAATCTTCCTGCACATAGCGATGTCGATCGACGGTTTCATCGAAAGCTCGGACAAGAAGATGGACTGGCAGTTTGTCGACGACGATTTCGAGGAATATGTCAACACCGTTCTGCGCTCGATCGACACGATGATCTTCGGCCGCGTCTCGTTCGAACTCCTTGCGCAATATTGGCCGACCGCCGTGGAAAATCCGGCCGCGGCCGTGGACCCGTCGAACCCGGCCCGGCATATCGAGGCCGCGCACATGATGGACGGCCTCCAAAAGATTGCCGTCTCGAAAACCATGAAGAAGACCGGCTGGAACAATTCGCGCATTGTCAGCGACACAGCCGAACTCGAGAAACTGAAAGCTGAGCCGGGCAGGGACATCGCCCTGTTTGCGGGCGGCAATCTGACGTCCAGCCTCATGCGGCTCGGGTTGATCGACGAATATCGCCTGCTGATCTATCCGGGCGCTGCTCGGCGGCGGGACGCCTCTGTTCCAGGGCGGGTATGGCGTTTCCCACCTGAAGCTGGTCGAAACCAGGATTTTTGCGTCGGGCGCGGTGCTTTTGACCTACCGCCCGCGCGCCGCTGCATGATTTTGAAACGGAAGGGCGCCGAACGTGACTCTCAAACTCTATTTCCATCCGTTGGCGTCCTTCTGCTGGAAGCCTCTGATCGCGCTCTATGAAAACGATACGCCATTTGAGCCGGTGATCGTCGATCTTGTCGACGAGGCCTCCAGCGCGGCCTTCAAAACCGTCTGGCCGATGGCCAAGATGCCCGTGTTGCGCGACGATGCGCGCGGGCAGACCGCAGCCGAATCGACCATCGTCGTCGAGTATCTGGACAGCTTCTATCCGGGCAGGACGCGGCTCCTGCCGCGCGACCCGGATGACGCATGGCGAACGCGCATGTGGGATCGCGTCTTCGACAATTATGTCCAGCTGCCGTTGCAAAAGATCGTGCTCGAGGGTTTTCGCCTCGAGGGCGGCAGCGACCGCAGCTTCGCGACATCTATCGGATGGTCGAGACCCAACTGGGCTCGCGGACGTGGATGACGGGCGACGATTTTACGCTCGCCGACTGCTCGGCGGCGCCGGCGCTGTTCTACGCCAACATCGTCGTCCCCATCGGCGATGAGCACCAACACCTGAAAGCCTATCTCGGCCGGCTGATGGCGCGCCTGTCCTTCGCCCGGGTACTGGCTGAGGCTCGGCCCTATTTCAGGATGTTCCCGTTCGAAAGCGATCTCAGGGCCCGATATCCGGAGTTGAAGTAGGGCTTCTCCTTCGTCATTGCCGTTCAGCCTGAGAAGTGGCGTGCGGATACGATGGACTTGAATGAAGTTTCCGCCAATTGTCAGTCACCTGCTACGAGCCGGAAATTCCACGCGCTTCGTCATCCTCGGGCGGAGGAGTGAAGCGACGTGCGGAGACCCGAGGATCCATGCCGTGACGTTGACTGATGCGGGGCGGCGCAGAACGCGTGTTATCTCCCCCTTGGTGGGGGAGAAAGGATTTTCACGATCTTAGCCGAGTTCTTCCCGAGGCTAAGTCGTAGAAAATCCAAGAGAGGGGGTCTGCGGGGATAAAACATTCCCCTCTCTGGCGATTTCTGACACTTAGCCTCGTGAAGAACTCGGCTAAGATGTTGAAATCGCTTTCTCTCCCACAAAGGGGAGAGATAAAGCCGCGTTTTTTTTGCCAGAGATTATCCACGCCCGCCGAACCTCCCTTATTCTCTGTCCCATCGCTTGCGCGGGAAACTCGGTGCGCACCGGGTATCGAGGGCAAGCGGCGGCGCCGGGTCGGTCGCGCAGCGGTGCGCGGCTGGGTGATGAACCCCCAGGTCCGGGCCTCGAACCGTATGTCGTGTGCTGCCTGTGGGCGAAAAACCACGGGATGGCCGGCAGGCCGGTTCAGGCAAGACGCCGGCGGGGCGCGGAAGTCGCGCCAATTATAAATACTAGAGAGGCACGGCCATGCGCCCCGCTTCCCGACTTCCCGCAAATGGGAAGAGTTCTTTGAAATGGCCAGACGGTGAAAACCGGGCGTGGTAATGGAGGGATGCGAACGCAGCCCGCCTACTGCCCCAGCACCAGCGTCCAGTATTTGCGGCCCGTTCCGCCCGCTTCCTCGACCGAGGCAAGCCCGCAGCGTGTGAATTGGGGGTTCAGCATGTTGCGGCGATGGCCGGCCGAGTTCATCCACATCGAAAACAGCTTGCCCTGCTCCATGCCGCCATGCGCTATGTTTTCCGCCGCCGCTCCCTCGACGCCGCCTTCGCGCATGCGCGCGGCGAAGCCGTATCTGGCGGTGTGGCTCATACGGCCGGTGCGAGCCATGTAAGCGGATTGCTCTAGCGCCGCCCGTTCCAGTCGCGCATCCGCGCGAAGCCGCGGCAGTCCTTGACTGGACCGGATCAATGCGAGATTGCTATCGGCGGAAGCCGACGCGGCAAAGCTGGCGCCGGTCGCAAGCGGGGACTGACAGGCGCCGAGCGCCAGCAGCGCACACAAAAAGGCCATCGTCGAAAACAGTTGCATCCGCGGCATTCGTTACAATCCTTGGTCGGGAGCCGTCTGGCCACCCGCAATAGCGTTCTTTGTGGCTTTTGCCGGGCGGCGCGGCTTGGGTGCCAGTCGAGGCTAATTGCAAAGCGTTGCTAAGCCCTTACCCTGGAGGCGGTCGGGTCGTAGAGCGGTTGCATATGGATTGTCGCCGGCGTGCGCTCCGTCGCCACGACCAGCTCGTACTCGCCCGAGTTCAGGAAATCGTCGCCGATCCCATCGACGTTGCGGACATAGCCGTAACCGATGTTTTTCCCGATCGTGTAGCCATAGCCGCCGCTGGTCAAATAGCCGACCGGCTCCCCATTGCGCAGGATCGTCTCGCGCCCAAGCAGCACGATGTCGGGGTCATCGACCGTGAAGCCGGCAAAGCGTTTGGTTAGCGCCGCCCCGTTGAGCTTTTCGAGCGCGGAACGGCCGACGAAATTGATGTCCGTTTTGAGCTTGACGGCCCAGCCGAGGCCCGCTTCGAACGGCGTGTCGTTGGGTGTGATGTCGGAACCCCAGGCGCGAAAACCCTTTTCGAGCCTGAGCGATTCCAGCGCGAGATAGCCGACCGGCCTGATGCCGTGGGGCGCGCCGGCCGCCATTAGCGCATCGAACACATCGCCGGTGGCGTCGATCGGCACATGCAACTCCCAGCCAAGCTCGCCGACATAGGTCACGCGCAGCGCCCGAATTGTGTGGCCGGCGATGGAAATCTCCCGCGCATGGCCGAACGGAAAGGCTTCGTTGGAGACATCGGCGTCGGTGGTAGCCGCCAGCACATGACGCGAAGACGGCCCCATCAGCGACAGTGTGCCGAATTGTTCCGTCACGTCGGTCAGCTTAGCGTCCAGCCCGTCCGCGATATGGTCGCCGATCCACGCAAAATCATGGCTGCGAAAGCCGGTGCCGGTGACGATGTAGAATTTATCGGCGGCCAGACGCGCCACGGTCAGGTCCGCCTCGATGCCGCCGCGTGTATTGAGAAGCTGCGTATAGGTCAGCCGCCCTGCGGGCTTTGACACATCGTTGGCGCAGATCCAATCGAGCGCCTGCGCCGCGTCCCTGCCCGACAGCTCGTATTTGGCGAAGGACGACTGGTCGAAGATGCCGACTTTGTCGCGCACATGGGCGTGCTCGTCGCCGACCGGGGCGAACCAGTTTTGGCGGCCCATCGAATAGATGTCCTTCGGCTCCGTTCCCTCCGGCGCAAACCAGTTCGGGCGCTCCCAGCCGAGTTTTTGGCCGAATACGGCGCGATGCGCCTTCAGGCGCTCGTAGAGCGGCGAGACGATTGCCGGCCGCCCCGATAAATATTCCTCGTGCGGAAAGCCGATCGTGTAGTGTTTTCCGTAGGCTTCGAGCGTGCGGTCCGAGACCCATTGACGGTCGCGGTGGAGGCCGGAGAAACGGCGAATGTCGACAACCCAGAGGTCGAGCGGCGCTTCGCCGTCGACCACCCATTGCGCCAGCACCCAGCCCGCGCCGCCGCCGGACGCGATGCCGAAGGCGTTGAAGCCAGCGCCGACATACATGTTGGCGCATTTGGGCGCGGAGCCGAGGATGAAGTTGCCGTCCGGCGTAAAGCTTTCCGGTCCGTTGATCATCTTCTTGACGCCGACGGTTTCCAAGGCGGGAACGCGTGCGATCGCCTGGTCCATATGCTGCTCGAAATGGTCGAAATCATCGTCGAACAGCCGGAATTCCCAATCGTCCGGCACGTTTCCGCCGGAGAGCGCCCAAACCTGCGGATTGGCCTCGTAGCCGCCCATCACCAGACCGCCGACCTCTTCCTTGAAATAGGTGCGCCGGTCGGGATCGCGGATCGTCGGCGCATTTGTCGAAAGTCCCTCGATCTTTTCGGTGATGATGTACTGGTGTTTTACGGGCTGTAGCGGCACTGTGATGCCGGCAAGTGCGCCGACCTGCCGCGCCCATTGGCCGGCGCAGTTGACGACCTTGTCGCAGGCGATGTCGCCATGATTGGTTTTGACCGCCATGATGCGGCCGTCCTTCATGTCGAAACCGGTGACGCGAACCCCCTCGAACAGTTTTGCGCCGTGCATGCGCGCGCCCTTGGCCAGCGACTGGGTGATGTCGGAGGGGCTCGCCTGTCCGTCGGTCGGCAGCCACGACGCGCCGACGAGATCGCCGACCTCCATCAGCGGCCACATGGCCTTGACCTCGTCGGGCGAGATCAGATGCATGTCCATTCCAAAACTTTTGGCCGTCGTCGCCAGCCGCTTGAACTCCGTCCAGCGGTCCTGGTTGGTGGCGAGCCTGAGACAGCCGGTCATCTTCCAGCCTGTCGCAAGGCCAGTTTCGGCCTCCAGCCCCTTGTAGAGATCGACGGAGTACTTCAGCACCCGCGTGATCGAGGCCGAGGACCGCAACTGCCCGACCAGACCCGCCGCGTGCCAGGTCGAGCCGGAGGTGAGCTTGCCCTGTTCGAGCAGAACAACGTCCGCTCTGTGGTCGCGCGCCAGATGATAGGCGGTCGAGCAGCCGATGATGCCGCCGCCGATGACGACGATTTCGGCGTGGGCAGGCAAGGTCATGGTCAAGACTTTCCGTAGGTCGTGCGATAGCTGTCGAGCGCGGCGTCGAGTCGCGTCAGGTTTTCCGCCGTGTAGGCCACGTAGTCGACGCCGGGCGCTTCGAGATGCAGTTCCGACACCATGCTCCACATCGCCTCGCGCAGCAGCGAGGCGCATTGCATGGCCCTGTGCGAGCGCAGGAGTTCCGGTTCGGGCTCACGGTCGAAATAGGCGGCGAGCAGATCGTCGCTTTCCGCCTCGCTCATCCCGGCGTTCGACGCCGCCCCGGCCAGATCGAACATCGCCGTGTTGAAGCCGGCATATTCGAAATCGATCAGCCAGAGTTTTTGGCCGTCATCGAGGAAATTGGCGGGCAGCAGGTCGTTGTGGCCGAAGACGATGGGCAAGGGCAGTTGCGCGGCCTCAAGCTCCTCGGCCAGCGCAAGGTAGAAGGGCAGGTTCGCCATCATCCGGCTGTTGCCTGCCGCAAGCGTGAGGGCGTAATCGCGGATGACGTGGAACACCCAGAACATGAAGCCCGCGCCCGAGACCTGGCGCGGCATCTCGGTGTGAAAGGCGCGCATCAGCTTGGCGATACGGACGCGACTGTCGCGCACATCCTTCGCGCCAAAAGTTTTCGCGCCGAGGAATGCGGAGACCATGATGCCGGGCTCGGCATAGCGGAGTTCTGGCGCGAAGCCGGCCGCGTGCGCCGCGCGCGCGGTCATGATCTCGCGCTCGCGGAACACATGGTGAAAAGGATAGTCCTTGCCGAAACGCACAACATGCTTGCCGGCCGCGTCGGTCACCAAAAAACTCTCATTGCTGATGCCGCCCTTCAGCGGCTCGATCGAGATCGATCCGCTCCAGATCGGCAGCGTGCGAATGCGGTCTTCGCTGTCGCTCACGCGCGTGCGTCCATCGCGATGCCGTCGTCCATTCCGTCCAACTGAATTAACTCCGAAGGCCGACCTAGAATCCTGTTCGCTGCCTTGTCATGGCGGTGGATACCGCGGGAGCTAGCCTGTAATGTCACGCCGGGCCAACGGCTTGTCAACGCGAGGCCTGTGGTTTTCTCTGCTTTATTGCCCGCATGCAGTCAGCATGCAGAGATTTTGGTATTATTTCGGGTTCAATCAGTCATGCTTTCCCACAGATGAACCATTCCAAGCGTCACGGCGAAATTCTCAAGCTGCTGCAGGAGCAAGGCACGATCACGATCGCCAGCCTTGCCGACAGGCTTGGCGTGTCGCTCGAAACGGTGCGGCGTGATGTCAAACCGCTGACCGGAGACGGGACGGTTCTGAAGATGCACGGCGCGATCGGCCTTCCCGCCATGGTCGGCGAAGCGCCGTTCGAGCGGCGCATGCGCGAGAATGCAGACGCCAAGCGCGCCATCGCCAGGCTTGTTGCGGCGACCATCCGCGATGGCGAGTCGATCATGATGGACACCGGCACGACGACGAGTTTTCTCGCGCGCGAACTTTTGGGCCATCGGCGGCTGACCGTGGTGACCAACTCGTCCGACATCGCCCGGACGCTCGCCACCATCAACGGCAACAGGGTCTATATGGCCGGCGGTGAACTGCGCAGCGATTCAGGCGGCGCGTTCGGCGTCTCGGCAATCGAATTCGTCAGCCGGTTCAGCGTCAACCACGCCATCATCTCGATCGGGGCCGTCGACGCCGTCGCCGGAGTCATGGACTACGACCTGGAAGAGGCGGAATTCGCGCGCATGGTGCTGTCGCGCGGCCTGCGCTCGGTGGTGGTGACCGATCACACCAAGTTCGGCCGTCAGGGATTGGTCCAGGTTTGTGGATTCTCGGGCCTAACCGAGCTTGTGACCGACCGGCCGCCGCCGC
>JBGTLX010000784.1:0-6790 GCA_041743855.1 Rhizobiaceae bacterium
GCGGATCTGGCGACGGCGACCAGCCTGTCGCTCGGCATGCTGTCGAAGATCGAGAACGGCATCACCTCGCCCTCGCTGACGACGTTGCAGGCGCTGAGCCATGCGCTCGGCGTGCCGGTGACGGCGTTTTTCCGCCGCTTCGAGGAGGAGCGCAGCGCCGTCTTCGTCAAGGCCGGCGAAGGGCTGGAGATCGAGCGGCGTGGCACACGCGCCGGCCACCAGTACAATCTGCTCGGCCATGTCGGGTCGAGCACGTCCGGCGTCGTGGTCGAGCCCTATCTGATCACGCTGTCGGCCAATTCCGATACTTTCCCGACTTTCCAGCACGAGGGCATGGAGTTTTTGTACATGCTCGAGGGCGAGGTGGTGTACCGCCACGGCTCGAACCTGTTTCGCATGCTGCCCGGCGACAGCCTGTTCTTCGACGCCGACGCCCCGCATGGGCCGGAAGAGCTGACCAGACTGCCGATCCGCTATCTGTCGATTATTTCGTACCCGCAATCCGGCAGCGGCGACTAGTTTCTCCCGCTTTCACCTTAGAAATTCGATCGTCTCGGTGGCCTTGGCCACGCAGGTGAAGCAGCAATCCTCGCATTTTTCCGCATTGTCCGGGCCGACGCCCCAGGCGATCGAATCGTCGCCATAGGCCCAGGCGCCGTAGCAGATGCGCTCGCCGGACTCGCAGGTGACCGGCACCGATTTCTTCTCGGCCTTGTCGAGCAGAAAAATGTCGTCGCCGCCCGGCCAGACCTTGTCGCGGGTCGTGCTACGCAGTTCGACCACGATGGCGCGCGAAAACCCGTTCTTCATGTAGACCGCCATGTCGTCGGCAAGCGCCGGGGCGGCGAGGCAGAAGAGAACGGCCAAGGAAAAGGTGAAGCGCGACAGTATGCGAGAAAACATCGTGGACCTCCCGAATCGCTGCGCCAAGAATCGCACGGGGCGGGTGTGTGTGGAAGGGGGGCGCGCTCCCTCGTTGCCACGCCCGCTTTCGCGTCTGGCCGTTGTCCTTCTATTTTTCCTTCGCTCGCACTCACGATGAGGGGAGAGAAGGTCGGGAAATCGGGCGGCCCTGGCTCGCTCGTTTTTTTGTTTATATGCGACCCGAAGGCCGCCCGTTCAGCGTCTTCCCTCAACCGTCCTGCCGGCCGCCCGAAGTTTTCGGGAAGCACACGACATACGGTTCGAGGGCCGGACCTGGGGGTTCATCACCCAGCAGCACTACCGCAGTGCTGCCGACCCGGCGCCGCCGCCCTCCCCTGATGCCCGGCGCGCGCCAGGGCTCCCGTGAGGGCAATGGGGGAATAATAGGGGAGGTTTTGGGGGTGTGGATAAAACGGGGGTGAAAAAAATGCCGCGCTTTATCTCCCCCATGTGGGGGAGAAAGCGATTTCAACATCTTAGCCGAGCTTTTCGCGAAGGCTAAAGTGCTAGAAATCGCCAGAAAGGGATTGCTTTATCCCCGTTGGGCGCGACGGAGAGGTCACGGCATGGATCCTCGGGTCGCGCTCCGCTTCGCGTTCGCTTGCCCGTGGATGACGAAGGCGTGGGGTTTGGCCGCCAATCACGACCGCTGGCGATTGGCGGAATCTTCTATCCGTTCGTCATCCTAGGGCGGAGCAGGAGCGCAGCGACGTAGCGAAGACCCTAGGATCCATGCCGTGACCTCGATGAAACGCTACTCGCCCACCTGATCGTCCTGCTCCATCGTCAGCGGCGTGATCGACGGGTCGAGCGGCTCAGCGGCGGTCGGCACCGGCGCGGGAGGGGCTGTCGGCCCACGCGATGCGCAGGCGGAGAGGAGGGCGAGGCAGACGATGGCGAGGAGGAGGCGGAAGGGCATGAGGCGGCGGTAGGGCATGAGGCGGCGGTAGCGAATGGGTGTGGCGGGATGAGGGCGGGCCTGTCGATCGATTGGTGCCCCGCCTTTGCGCTCCGCCATGATCGTGGGCGGTCAAACCTTCGAAACGGACGTGTCGATCCCGGCGGTGCGGGCAGTCACCCCGGTTTCGTCTCAGGCGTTGCGGCGGCGGCCGCCACGGCGGAATCGACGATCTCGATCAGCGAGACCGCCTTGTCGTCTTTGAAGCGCCAGAGGGGCACCACCGCAACGTCGCGGCCCCACCGCTGCACCCGCACCGGCTCGGACTACGCCATGTCGATCAACTCGCCGAAACGGTTCTTGGCGTCGGTTGCGGTGAGGGTTTTCATGGGAGGAGAGGTTCGGCGATTTGCAACTAGGGGCGGATCAGGTTTGACGGTTCATAGCCCTTAGAGGCCCGCTACGGCGAAGTAGGTCTCAGTCTTCAAATGCTTGAACGTCGTTTGTATTTTGACTCTTTTAGCTGCGGGTAACGCGTTATTCTGCAAGATACTATGCAAAATGAGCCATTTCCCAAAGCGAATTCCGCACGGAAAACTTGAATCGGCACTGCCAATTTTATTCATAATTGCCGATGAGATGGGCGCCTCGGTTCTTACTTTGAAATGGAAATTCAGCAAGGCAATCGCTTCCCCATTTAGGGAATCGAGAACGATCTTCGAAAATTCTTGATATTTCTTGTCTCGGCGCGCGATAGGAGACAACCCTCCAACCAAACGGCCCAAATGAAAATCATGTCGCCATGAATGTTCGTATTTCTTCAAATACGCAATGATCTCATCTGCTTTAAGGTAGCGCGCTGCCAATATAAGAATGGTGTAAAGCCGATAGAAATCTTCGTTGGCAATCAACTCGATTGTTTCCTTTAATTTATCATCAATGGTTGGTGTCGAAATAACCTTTCCAGTGGCAAGGGAGCGGCCATACTCAATATAAAAGCTATCATCGCAGACATAGCCATCGCGAATTATATTATTTATCGCGTCGAGGTCCTGCGGTAGATACCCCATATGCGAGAGATAACGAAACGCACCGCTGCGCATATTCGGGCGCAATCGAATGGCATCATAGATTATTTTTTTATCCAGATCCGCTTTGAGTTTGGTTGAAAACGTTAGGATGCGTTTAAAGATTTTCTCCCCGTTTCCCTCATCAAACACTTTGCGGGTTGACCACTTGATTGCGAGCTTCGCAATAATGACTGCGGCCTTCGCAGGATTTGATTTCATTACTCCGTTCTCAAATAATTTTAGCATCCTATTTTCAAGCACTTTGAAGTGACGTCGAGCCTCGTAACTGGTGAGGATCCTCGTTTTTCCTGAGTTTAGTCGGAGTTGGCGGGTCTGAAGAGTCAGATCAATGGACTTGATGATGTTCTTTGCTTCCGCAATGTCTTTTGCGCCAGCATCTATATCGTCCATAAATCGCGCATAATTTGCAAAATTCATGTCTTCAACGACAGCGTCGAGTTCAAATAAAAAGCAGTGGGCTAAGAGCCGTGGAGCATCTATGTCCATTTGAGGCATACCCACTTCACGAGTCGGCATATAATCTGGCCTCCAGCACATACCCGAAAGCATATACATCAAGAAGTCAATCACTGGCTCCTGTATTGACACAGTCGATACGATAACATTCCGCAGGTGAGCGAAATCAATAAAATCATAGTAGTTGGCAATGTCGGTTATGACGACAAAATCGTTTTCATTCGAAAAGCCGAGGATTTTTTTCTGGAAATCGAGCCACGCTTTAATTGAGCCATACTCGGGCTCGTCCTGCTCGTTTTTGGAAAAGCTATGGTCCTTCGGTTCGAAAAAAGCATTCTTTGAAGGCGACTTTGACTTTATTTCTTCCCAAAAAGCATCTGCGAGGCATTGAAGAGTTAGCGCATCTTCAACCGAGGGAATTGTCATCTGGCGGCACAGGCCGCGAGATTTTTCAACCAAGTAGCGCTTGACGCGCGAAACAGCATACTCGCCAGATTTTATCTGTGTGACAATCTTGCGACATACATCATCAATCCTTGCATTTACGTCGAGGAAATCAACAGGATCGATTAGTATAAGATTACGCAAATCTGTGTGGGTTTTCTTTTTCCATGTCGCTCTGAGACGGGAGGGACTTATTATGGCGGCAATGATTTTCTCACGAAGGAAGAATTTCGGTGATCGCTGACTCATGTCGATGAGTGCATCAGATTGGTCTGTCCGACACAACCCAAAGTGGCTTCCAATTCACAAGTTAGGTCACTGGCGCGGGGTGCTGCTACTTGGCTGTCACAGTTCAATTCACCTTCGACAGAGATGGCATGTGGCCGCGTTGTCGGCTGGCCGGTATTTGACGGTCGGAGTCATCGCGACTTTCTCGCGTTGCGGTCGTGCCGTCACTATACGGATCTCGGTGGAAGTTCACGAGGGGAGGGTGCCAGGAGAAATCCCTTTTCTTGCAAGCGTTGGCGCTGCCCCTCATCCGCCTGCCGGCACCTTCTCCCCGTATAGACACGGGGAGAAGAAGCTGGTTATTGCTCACGCAATCCGGAAGGAAAAGAGGCCCCCTCACCGGCCGCTACGCGCGGCCACCTCTCCCCAGAGGGGCGAGGAATGGCGTCGCGCGCTGCGTCTGGCGACCCCACCCGGCGGCTTCGCCGCCACTGCCCTTCGCTATGGCTCCGGGCGTTCGTCGCTCGAAAAGACAAATCGTTGGCTTTTCGCCGCCTTCGGCGACCGCTCCTCACCCCCTCAAGGGGGAGGGAAGAGCCGAGCTAGTTGTCGCTCATCTTCAGCGCTTCGATAAACGCCGTCTGCGGGATGTCGACCTTGCCGAATTGGCGCATGCGCTTCTTGCCCTCCTTCTGCTTGTCGAGGAGTTTGCGCTTGCGGGTGACGTCGCCGCCATAGCATTTGGCGGTGACGTCTTTCCTGAGCGCCGAGATGGTTTCGCGGGCGACGACCTTGCCGCCGATCGCCGCCTGGATAGGGATCTTGAACAGATGGTTGGGGATCAGTTCCTTCAACTTTTCGCACATGACGCGGCCGCGCTTTTCGGCGGCCGTGCGGTGGACCAGCATGGAGAGCGCGTCGACCGGCTCCTCGTTGACCAGGATCGACATCTTGACCAGGTCGCCCTCGCGGTAGTCGGTAAGCTGGTAGTCGAAGGAGGCGTAGCCCCGGGAGATCGACTTCAGCCGGTCGTAGAAATCGAACACCACCTCGTTGAGCGGCAGGTCGTAGATCAGCATGGCGCGCTTGCCGACATAGGAGAGGTCGGCCTGGATGCCGCGCCGGTCCTGGCAGAGTTTCAGGATCGCGCCGAGGTACTCGTCGGGCGTGAGGATGGTGGCGCGGATCCACGGCTCCTCGATCGAGAGGATCTGCATCACGTCCGGCATGTCGGCAGGATTGTGCAGCTCCT
This sequence comes from Rhizobiaceae bacterium, assembly GCA_041743855.1. Taxonomy (GTDB): domain Bacteria; phylum Pseudomonadota; class Alphaproteobacteria; order Rhizobiales; family Rhizobiaceae; genus JBGTLX01. Next base: position 5,294 of record JBGTLX010000784.1, read on the forward strand.
TTTGCGCGCCGTCGCGGAGGTTGAGCTTGTACACGACCGAGGGCGCGGTGGCGATCAGATCGAGGTTGAATTCGCGCTCCAGCCGCTCCTGGATGATTTCGAGATGGAGCAGGCCCAGAAAGCCGCAGCGGAAGCCGAAGCCGAGCGCGGCTGACGTTTCCATCTCGTAGGAGAAGCTGGCGTCGTTCAAGCGGAGCTTGCCCATCGCGGCGCGCAACTCCTCGAACTCGGCCGCGTCGACCGGGAACAGGCCGCAGAAGACGACGGGCTGCGCCGGCTTGAAGCCGGGCAGCGCCTTGGCGGTCGGGCGCTTGTCCTCGGTGATGGTGTCGCCGACGCGGGTGTCGGCCACTTCCTTGATCGAGCCGGTGAAGAAGCCGAATTCGCCGGGGCCGAGCTCGTCGACATTGAGCTTGTTGGGGGTGAAGACGCCGGTGCGCTCGACCAGATATTTTGCGCCGGCGCGCATCATCCGCACGGTCTGGCCCTTTTTCAGCACGCCGTCGATGACGCGCACCAGCACGATGACGCCGAGATAGGCGTCGTACCACGAGTCGACCAGCATGGCCTTGAGCGGGGCTTTGGCGTCGCCCTCGCGCGGCGGGGGGAGGTCGTTGACGATGGCCTCGAGCACGTCGGGGATGCCCTGCCCCGTCTTGGCCGAGATCAGCACGGCGTTGGACGCGTCGATGCCGATGACTTCTTCCACCTGCTCGCGGATGCGCTCCGGCTCGGCGGCGGGAAGGTCGACCTTGTTCAGCACGACGACGATGTCGTGGTTGTTGTCGATCGCCTGATAGACGTTGGCCAAAGTTTGCGCCTCGACGCCTTGGCTTGCATCGACGACGAGCAGCGAGCCCTCGCAGGCCGACAGCGAGCGCGACACCTCGTAGGCGAAGTCGACATGGCCGGGCGTGTCGATCAGATTGAGGATATAGTCCTCGCCGTTGTTGGCGCGGTAGTTCAGGCGCACCGTCTGCGCCTTGATGGTGATGCCGCGCTCGCGCTCGATGTCCATCGAATCGAGCACCTGCTCCTTCATGTCGCGCGCGTCCAGCCCGCCGGTGGACTGGATCAGCCGGTCGGCAAGCGTCGACTTGCCGTGGTCGATATGGGCGACGATGGAGAAATTGCGGATGTTCTTGATGGGGGTGCTCATGATCTCCGCGCGTTTAGCAGGGGCGCATTCCTTCGACAAGCAAAGGTTGGCGCGGGTCTGAGCGGAGCGGGCTGGTCTATTCGGCGGCGACGGTGGCGTGAGGACGGACCGTCGCGGGCTGGGCGGCGGGGGAAAAGATCAACCTGACAAAACTGCGGAAGGCAAGGATCTGGCGCTCCAGCCGGCGCGGGTCGCCGAGCGCCCTCGACATGATGATGCCGCCGTCGACGACGCACGAAAACATGTCGGCGACATCGCCGATGTCGACCGGGTCGCGCGGCGGGTGGACGGCGGCGACCTCGTCCAGAGCGGCGCGGAAACGCGCGTTCCAGGCCCGC
>JBGTLX010000785.1:0-2715 GCA_041743855.1 Rhizobiaceae bacterium
CGGAGCGCAGGCACGAAAATCATCGGCGTGTCGATGGCGCGCGGCGCGGCGATGAAGGCCCGCCTCGACGCGGGCCGGCCGGTCGCGGTCGAGGAACTGCCGACGCTGGCCGATACGCTCGGCGGCGGGGTAGGCCTGGACAACCGCCTGACGTTTGGGATGTGCCGCGACCTGCTCGACGAGGTCGTGCTGTTGTCGGAAGAGGAAATCGCGGCCGGCATCCGCCACGCCTACGCCGAGGAGCGCGAGATTCTGGAAGGGGCGGGCGCGGTCGGCATTGCCGCTCTGCTGGCCGGCAAGATCGCCGCGGCGGGGCCGATCGTGCTGGTGCTCTCGGGGCGGAATATCGATATGGGATTGCACCGGCGGGTAATTTGCGGGGAGTGGGCGGCGTGATGCTCGCGATGCTGAAGCGCGACGCTTTACCCTCCCCCTTGCGGGGAGGGTCGACGAGCGAATTGAACGAAGTGAAATTTGTGAGGCGGGGTGGGGGTGGAAACGGTTTCACTCGATTCTGCCCGACCCCCACCCGGCCCTTTGGGCCACCCTCCCCGCAAGGGGGAGGGTAAGATGCCCCCCATGACCATCCTGACCGAGGGCGATCTGCGCAGAATCGTAAAGCTCGACCACGACGCAGTCGCTTGCGTGGAGAATGCGTTCCGCGCGCTGGCGACGCTGCCGGTGGCGATGCCGCCGATCCTGCGGCTCGACATCCCCCAGCATCGCGGCGAGGTCGACGTGAAGACGGCCTATGTGCCGGGCATCGACGGGTTCGCGATCAAAATCAGCCCCGGTTTCTTTGACAATCCGAAATTGGGACTCCCAAGCGTCAACGGCATGATGGTGCTGCTCTCCGCGACGACTGGGCTGGTAGAGGCACTGCTGCTCGACAATGGCTATTTGACCGATGTCCGCACGGCCGCCGCCGGCGCGGTCGCGGCAAAGCATCTGTCGCGCGCGGACTCGTCGGTTGCCGCTATCTTCGGCGCGGGCATCCAGGCAGGGCTTCAACTGGAGGCGCTGATGCTGGTGCGGCCGATCGCCGAGGCGCGTATCTGGGCGCGTGGCGCCGGCAAGGCGGAAGCGTTGGCGGCCGAACTGCGCGACCGGCTGGGCATTGTCGTATGCGCCGAGGCCGACCCGCAAAAGGCCGTTGCCGGCGCGGATATCGTCGTCACCACCACGCCTTCGGAAACGCCGATCGTGCGGGCCGAGTGGCTGTCGGCCGGCCAGCATGTGACGGCTATGGGCTCGGACGCCGAACACAAGAACGAGCTTGAGCCTGCGATTGTCGTCAAGGCGGACCTCTATGTCGCCGACAGTTTGAGGCAGACGCGCAGGCTGGGCGAACTCCATCACGCAATCGCCGCGGGGCTGGTAGCGGAGACCCAGGATTTCGCCGAACTGGGTCAGATCGTCGCCGGGCTGAGGCCGGGACGCGTCCGCCCGAGCGACATCACCGTCGCCGATCTGACCGGAACCGGCGTTCAGGACACGGCGATAGCAACCCTTGCCCGCGACCGCGCCAGGGCGACCGGGGCAGGAACAATTTTCGACAGCTGATACGAGCGCTTGCCCCAAGAAACGAGGGAGATCAAAGTGATAAAGCCAAATCTGAAATTCTCGCGCGAGGAATATGTCGACCGCCTGGCCAAGACGCGAAAGGCCATGGAGGCGAAGGGCGTCGATCTTCTGATCGTCAGCGACCCGTCCAACATGGCTTGGCTGACCGGCTATGACGGCTGGTCGTTCTATGTGCATCAGGCCGTCATCGTGCCGCCATCGGGCGAGCCGGTCTGGTACGGTCGCGGCCAGGACGCCAATGGGGCGAAGCGCACCGCCTATGTTAGCCACGACAACATCGTCGGCTACGCCGATCACTATGTGCAGTCGAGCGAGCGCCATCCGATGGATTTTTTGGCGCAGATACTGGGCGAGCGCGGTTGGGCGAGCAAAAGAATCGGCGTCGAGATGGACAATTACTATTTCTCGGCGGCCGCTTTTGCGTCGCTGACAAAGCATCTCCCGAACGCGAAATTCTCCGATGCGACGGCGCTGGTCAATTGGCAGCGCGCGGTGAAGAGCCCGGTCGAGATCGGCTATATGCGCAAGGCCGCGCGCATCGTAGAACTCATGCACCAGCGCATCGTCGACAAGATCGAGGTCGGCATGCGCAAATGCGATCTGGTGGCGGAAATCTACGATGCCGGCACGCGCGGTACGCCGGAATTCGGCGGCGACTATCCGGCGATCGTGCCGCTGCTGCCGTCGGGCGCGGATGCCTCCGCGCCGCATCTGACCTGGGACGACAGGCCGATGAAGGCGGGCGAGGGGACTTTCTTCGAGATCGCCGGCTGCTACAACCGCTACCACGTGCCGCTGTCGCGGACCGTGTTCCTGGGCAAGCCGACGCAGGAATTCCTCGACGCCGAAAAGGCGACGCTGGAAGGCATGGAGGCGGGGCTCGCCGCGGCCAAACCGGGCAATGCCTGCGAGGACATCGCCAACGCCTTCTTCGCGGTGCTGAAGAAATACGGGATCGTGAAAGACAACCGCACCGGCTATCCGATCGGACTCAGCTATCCGCCGGACTGGGGCGAGCGCACGATGAGCCTGCGCCCCGGCGACAGGACCGAGCTCAAGCCCGGCATGACCTTCCACTTCATGACCGGCCTGTGGCTGGAGACGATGGGGCTGGAGATCACGGAATCGATC
>JBGTLX010000786.1:0-2627 GCA_041743855.1 Rhizobiaceae bacterium
GGCTGCACGACCGGCTCGTGTTCAGCCGCGAGGCGGGTGGCGGCTGGGAGACGACGCGGCTTTATCCGTAGCGCGGCGCTTCCCTCCCCCATGAGGGGAGGGTCGGCGCGCAGCGCCGGGGTGGGGTCGTTGCGGCAGTGCGCGACGCAATCTTCTGGCTGCATTTTCCTCGCAGAAAGAAGGCCGAGCGTTTCATCGACGACCCCACCCGCCTCGCTTCGCTCGGCACCCTCCCCTCAAGGGGGAGGGAAAACGCGCTACTTCTTCCTGCTCATGAACGCCATCAGCGCCGCGCGCGCCTCGTCGGATTTCAGCCGCTCCTGGAAATGCGCGCCTTCTTCCCTGATCCTTGCAATCAGTTCGTCGCGGTTCCCGAGCATCAAATCGCGGGCAATCTTCAGCGCCTCGGGCGGCTTCGACGCGATCAGGCGTGCCGCCTCGAGCACCCTGTCCTCCAGTTCGGCCTCCTCGACCACGGCGTAGATCAGCCCGGCCTCCTTCGCGCGCTCGGCCGAAAACCCCTCGCCGAGAGCAAGCAGCGCAAACGCCTGCTGATGGCCCAAAATCCTCGGCGCGAGCAGGCTGGAGCCTGCTTCCGGCACCAGCCCGAGATCGACGAAAGGCGTACGGAAAACGGTGCGGGGCGTAGCGAAGGTCAGGTCGCAATGCAGATTGATCGTCGTGCCGATGCCGACCGCGATGCCGTCGACGCCCGAGACGATCGGCTTGGCGGAACTGGCAAGTGCTGCGAGAAAATCCCAGACCTCGCTTCCAGCGGCGCTGCCGGTGGCGACCGCCATGAAATCGGCGAGGTCGTTGCCCGCTGAAAACGCGCCGGGAACGCCCAGAAAGACATGGATCCGCACCGCCGGATCGGCGTCGCCTTCGGCCAGCGCGCCGGCCATTTTGGCGTACATGGCCCGCGTGATGGCGTTCTTCTTGTCGGGACGGTTCATGCGGATGATCTGCACGGCATCCTGCCGCTCGACGAGGATATGGTCGGTCAAGTAATACCCTTTTGTCTCTGGATCAGGCCGAGATGAGAGCCTTGCCGGCTTCCGACAGACTTTCCGCCCCGCCCATGACCCGTTCCTTCAGCGCGTGGGTTTCCCCGACAAGGTTTTCGGCGCAAAAGCGGCAAAGCGCGATGCGCCGCGGCGATCCCTCGGCCAGCGCGCCTTGCGCCAGATAGACGCCGCCCGACGCAAGTCCGAACAGGCGCAGATAGGGCGTCGCGCCGGCAAGGGCTTCGTTCACTCGTCCCTCGGCTAAATGCCGCTGGAGCCAGCGCGTCGCTTCGGAGAGCGAATCCAGTGCAGCGTCGAGTTCCTGCGCGGTCCGGCCCAGCCCTGAAAAATTCGACAGGCGCAGGCGATCGACGATGTCTTTCAGTTCGGCGATGTAGCCGTGAACGTGCTCGCCGCCCGATTGCGGCAGTTTTCGCGTGACGAGGTCGATCGCCTGGATGCCGTTGGTGCCCTCGTAGATCGGCGCAATCCGGGCGTCGCGGTAAAGACTTGCCGCGCCCGTTTCCTCGATGAAGCCCATGCCGCCATGCACCTGCAGCCCCAGCGACGCCACATCGACGCCGACATCCGTGGAAAAGGCCTTGGCGACGGGCGTCAACAGATTGGCGCGCTCCCGCCAGAAGCGCGCCGCCTCGCCCTCGCTCGCCCGCGCCTTATCGGTTGCATAGGCGCATTTGTAGCTGATGGCGCGCGCTGCCTGCGTCAGCGCCTGCATGGTCAAAAGATTGCGTAGGACGTCGGGGTGGTGAACGATCGGGGCCATCGCCTCGCCGTCATAATCCGCCGCCTTCCCCTGCCGGCGCTCCCGGGCGAAGGCCAACGCCTTCTGGAACGCCGCTTCCGCGATCGCCACGCCCTGCATGCCGATCGCCAGCCTCGCATTGTTCATCATGGTGAACATGCAGGCCAGACCGCGATTCTCCTCGCCGATTAGCCAGCCCACCGCGCCTTTCGGCATATCCTTGGAAAATCCGTCGCCGTAGATCATGGTGCAGGTCGGCGAGGCGTGGATGCCGAGCTTTTTTTCCAGCCCCGCGACGAACAAATCGTTCCTTGCGCCGAGCGCGCCGTCTTTATCGACCAGAAATTTCGGCACGAGGAAGAGAGAGATGCCGCGCGTTCCGGCCGGCGCATCGGGCAGCCGCGCCAACACCAGATGGATGATGTTTTCGGTCAGGTCGTGGTCGCCATAGGTGATGAAGATTTTCTGGCCAAACAGGCGGTAGGTTCCGTCGCAGGCCGGTTCGGCGCGCGTCCGGATGCCGCTCAGATCCGATCCGGCCTGCGGCTCGGTCAAGTTCATCGTGCCCATCCACTCGCCGGAAACGAGTTTTTCCAGATAGGTTTGCTTCAGCGCTTCCGAGCCGTGCGTGTCGATCGCCTCGACCGCGCCCATGGTCAACGTCGGGCCGACCGCGAAGGCCATCGAGCCGGAGTTCCACATTTCGAGCGCGGCCACCGCCAGCATGGTCGGCAGCCCCTGCCCGCCATGGGCCTCGGGGGCGGACAGTCCGTTCCAGCCTGCCTCGCGCCAGCTTTGATAGAGCGCCGGCCAGCCGGGAGGGGTGGTGACGTCGGCCCCGTTCAGCTTCGCGCCGA
>JBGTLX010000787.1:0-1503 GCA_041743855.1 Rhizobiaceae bacterium
GCGTCCGGCATGGTCATGCGCACGATGTCCGCGAGCGAGGCCAGGCCTCCGGAAGCGATCACCGGGATGGACATCGCGTCGGCAAGCCCGATGGTCGCATCCCAGTTGATGCCGGCAAGCACCCCGTCACGGTCGATGTCGGTGTAGATGATGGCGGCAACGCCCGCCCCCTCGAATTTCCTCGCCAGTTTGACGACGCCGAGGCTCGACGCCTCCGCCCAGCCCTCGACCGCCACCTTGCCGCCGCGCGCGTCGATGCCGACGGCGATTTTTCCGGGAAATTTTCGGCAGGCTTGCTTCACGAGATCCGGATTGCGCACCGCCACCGTCCCCAGAATCAAGCGCGCCAGGCCCTTTTCCAGCCAGCTCTCGATCTGTGCCAGGGAACGGATGCCGCCGCCAAGCTGCACCGGGTTTTTTGTGGCCTTCAGGATCGCCTCGACCGCCGCGCCATTGCGGCTCTCGCCGGCGAACGCCCCGTCCAGATCAACGACATGCAGCCATGCGAATCCTTGGTCCTCGAAAGCCTTGGCCTGCGCCGCCGGATCGGGATTGTAAACGGTCGCCTGGCGCATATCGCCGAGCCTCAGGCGCACGCACGCGCCGCCTTTCAAGTCGATCGCCGGAAACAGGATCATTTTCGGGTCAAGCGCCTTCGACGATAGCGAAATGGGCGGTGGAGGAGGCGCGCCGCAGTTTCAGCGCCGCTTGGTATTCCGGCGAATGATAGCAATCGAGCGCGGTCTGATAGGACGCGAATTCGAGGATCACCAGCCGCGTCGCCGCTGGACCTTCATGGATCTCGTGCTGGCCGCCGCGCACGATGAATTTGGCGCCGTATTTGTCGAAAGCGGCTTTGTTGGCTGCGATGTATTTCGGATAGTTTTCCGGATCGGTGATGTCGACCATCGCCATCCAGTAGCCCTTCTTTGTCATGGCTTCCACCTCAGGAAATTGGCAATCAAAGCCAGACCCAGCGCCTGGCTTTTTTCGGGATGAAACTGGGTCCCGGCGACATTTTCCCGGACCACCGCCGCCGTCATCGGCCCGCCATAGTCGGTCACGGCCAGCACCTCGTCGGGGATCGCCGCGTCAAGGTGATAAGAGTGCACGAAATAGGCGTGCAGCCCGTCCTCGCCGGTGACAATGCCATCGAACAGCGGATGAGCGTGTTTCACGTGAATCGTGTTCCAGCCGATCTGCGGAATTTTCAGCGCCGGGTCCTCGGGCTGTATTTCCTTGACGTCGCCGGCGATCCAGCCGAAGCCTTTCGTCACCGTCTTTTCGAGCCCGCGATCGGACATCAGCTGCATGCCGACGCAGATGCCGAGGAACGGTTTTGCGCGCGCGACGACGGCTTCCCCGATAGCTTCCCGCATGCCCTCGACGGCATCCAGTCCGGCGCGGCAATCGGCATAGGCGCCGACGCCCGGCAGAACGATGCGGTCGGCGGTACGCACCCGCCCGGCGTCGGCGGTCAGCTCGATGTCGGCGGCGACCCCC
>JBGTLX010000788.1:0-1559 GCA_041743855.1 Rhizobiaceae bacterium
AGAATCTCCTGCTCGCGCAGCGGAATGCCGAGCTTGGCATAGACTTTCAGCAATTCGGGATCGACATCCTCCAGCGAAGACGGCCCCGGCGTCGACTTCGGCGCGGCGTAATAGTGGATATCCTGGAAATCTATCTTCGGATAATGGACGCGCGCCCAGTTCGGCTCGGTCAGCGTCAGCCAGCGCTTGTACGCTTCCAGCCGCCATTCGAGCATCCACTCGGGTTCGTCCTTCTTGGCCGAGATCAGCCGGATGATGTCCTCGTTCAGGCCCTTGGGGGCCTTGTCCATCTCGATCAGCGTCTCGAAGCCGTATTTATACTGGTCGACGTCGATCTTGCGGACGCGGTCAATGGTTTCCTGCACGGCAGGCATGTGGCGTTCTCCATCCACGCCGGGTTCAAGGCCCGGCAGTTTTCAAACTTTCAGCGCCCTGGAGCGCATCGTTCATATAGTGCGTCGTGGCCGGGAATGCACCGGCCGGAACTGCAAATGAGCAGCCCGCAAACGCACTGGCTCATGGTCTTGCGACCACCGCCGCTCACGCGGCCTTTGTATCCATGCTCGCGCGGCGCGCCAGTATCCCCGACAGCGCCGTCCTGAACAGGTCAATGTCCGCCGCCGACGTCGCATGCCCTACGGAGACGCGCAACGCGCCTCTGTCGTCGCCATAGCCCATCGCTTTCAGCACATGGCTCGGACCGACTTTGCCCGACGAGCAGGCCGAGCCTGCCGAGAGCGCCACGCCCGCCAGATCGAAGCCGATCTGCGCCGTCTCCGCCCTGATACCCGGAAGGGCGAAGAAGGTCGTGTTGGCAAGCCGCTCGGCATTGCATCCGAAAATCTCTGTGTCGGCCGCAAGTGAAAAAATGATCCGTTCGATGTCGTCGCGCATTGCGCGGATGGCTTCCATGCCGGACAGCCCCCCCAGCGCCTCACGCGCCGCCGCGCCGAAACCGGCGATGCCGGGCAGGTTTTCCGTGCCCGCGCGAAAACCCCGCTCCTGGCCGCCGCCGATGACGAGCGGCGTGGGCATCATCAGATCGGCGGCGGCGATGATCGCGCCAACGCCTTTGGGTCCGCCGATCTTGTGTGACGACAGGATCAGATAATCCGCGTAGCCCGCCGACACGTCGATCGCAACGCGGCCGGCTGCCTGCACCGCATCGACCACGAGCACGCCGCCGGCGGCCTTCACAATCGCGGCGATGTCGGCGATCGGCTGTATCACGCCCGTCTCGTTGTTGGCCGCGTGGATCGCCACCAGCGGCAGGCCCTCGGCGCGGTCATGGTTGTCGAGCGCGCGCGCCAGCGCCACGCGGTCGCAGATCCCGTTTCCATCGACGCCGATGCGGACGACATCCCCTGCTGCAAAACGACCGCCGTTGAGCAGGCACGGATGATCGGCCTGCGAGACGTAGAGCCGCGACATCGTCAGCGGCGCGCGGCCCATGCGCCAGTCCGGGGTCAGCAGCATGGAAGCCGCCTCGGTCGCGCCCGACGTGAACACCACATGCTCTGGCTTTGCGCCGACAAGTGCTGCGACACCGCTGCGCGCGC
>JBGTLX010000789.1:0-1513 GCA_041743855.1 Rhizobiaceae bacterium
CCGCCATCACCTGCCTGCCCTCGCCCAAAATCAGCGAAGCCGTTCTCAACGGCCCCGACGGCCTGCTCGCCGGCCTTCCCCAAGGCGGAACCTGGATCGAGATGTCGACCAACGGCCGCGACGAGATCGTGCGCCTCGCCGCCCTCGCCTCGGCAAAAAATGTCGAGACGCTCGAATGCCCGGTCACCGGCGGCGTCCATCTGGCGGCCAGCGGCAAAATCACCGCGCTGGTCGGCGGCGACCCGGCGTTGTACGAACGCCACCGCGCGGCCATAGACGCCATGTGCGCGAAATCCTTCCTGATGGGACCGCTCGGATCGGCGGCCGTGATCAAAGTCATCACCAACATGCTGGCCTTCATCCATCTGGTCGCCGCGGGAGAGGCGCTGATGCTGGCCAAGAAGGGCGGCCTCGACCTCGCCCAGGCTTTTCACGCCATCGCCGCGTCTTCGGGCAACAGCTTTGTCCACGAGACCGAAAGCCAGCTCGTTCTGAACGGCTCCTACGACATCGGCTTCACCATGGCTCTGGCGCTGAAAGATCTCGGATTCGCACTGGGCATGGGTGAAAAATTCGACGTGCCGCTCGACCTCGCCGCCCGCGTCAACGCGATCTTCGAACAAGGCAGAACCACCTATGGCGGCGACGCCTGGTCGACCATGATCGTCAAACTGCTGGAGGACGCCACCGGCACTGAGCTCCGCGCGCCGGGTTTTCCTGCGAAGCTGGAAGGCTGAGGCGCACTCACCCCCGCACCCGCAGCGCGCCCGGCAAGATCTCGAAAGCCGCCGGTATGCGCCCCGGCGACTCCCCGTCGATATCAACGAGCGCGGCGTTGGCCAGTCCCTCGCCCAGCGGCTCCACCATCACCTTTTTCCCGCGCAGGATGGTGATCGCCTTGTGTTTGCGATGCCTGCCGCCATAAAGCAGCCTCAAGTCACGGATCAGGCCCAGCTTGGCGGCCGCCCGCACGATGACGATGTCGAACAGCCCGTCATCGAGTTCCGCATCGGGCGCGATCATCATGCCGCCGCCGAAGAATTTTCCGTTGGCCACCGCCACCAGCGCCATGCGCGCCTCGAGCGGAACGCCGTCGTCGACGGTGATGCGCACGTCCTGGAACCGGTAGCGCGCGAACTCGATCACCGTGCGCCAGAAGAACAGCGCCTTGGCCGACACCCTGCCCTTGCGCTTGTCGGCGTTGACCGCGCGGTCGGTCGCGCCCGACAGGCCGAGGCTGGCGATGTTGATGAAGTGGCGGCTGGCCAGCGCGCCATGATCGTCGACATAGGAGATCCGGCCGGCGTCGATCTGCCTTGTTTCCCCGCTGGCGATGCGCGCGATCGCAGCCCCGAAATCTTTCGGCAGGCCGAGCCCGCGCGCGAAGTCGGCGCCTGTCCCGCACGGCAAAATTCCAAGCGCCGCCGCGTGACCGGTTTGGCTGAGCAGTCCGTCCGCCGCCTCGCTTGCCGTGCCGTCGCCGCCCGCCGCGATCACGAGGTCGCATGCCGAC
>JBGTLX010000790.1:0-3782 GCA_041743855.1 Rhizobiaceae bacterium
ATTTCTTCGCCATGCTGTCGCGGCCGCATCTCAAATTGCCGAAAGTCTTCGTGCTGCCCGACATGCTGCTCGGCGGCGCGGCGGCGGCGATGCTCGGTTCCGTGGCGGAGAGCCGCGGCCTGCCGCTGGTCGTCACCGGCCAGGTCGAGCGGCCGTTTCTCGACAGCACGCTCGACGGCGACGACTATCTGAAGGCTTCGCTGAAACCCCACCACTACCGCGAGTTCCGCCGCTTGAGGCGGCGTCTCGAAGGACTAGGCGACGTGGCCCATCACGTCGCGCGCGGGCCCGACGAAATCCGCCTCGGCATCGAGGCCTACCTGACGCTGGAAGCCGCTGGCTGGAAGGGCCGCGCCGGCACGGCCATGGTCATCGACCGCTACCGCGCCGCCTTCGCGCGCGAAGCAGTGGATAGGCTGGCCGAGCAGGATTATTGCCGCATCCATTCGCTGACGGTCGACGGCAAGCTCATCGCCAGCCTCATCGTCTTCGTCGAGGCGGGTATCGCCTACACCTGGAAGACCGCCTATGACGAGGCCTATGCCGCGTATTCGCCGGGAACGCTGCTGATGATCGAGGTCACCAGACAGCATCTCGACGACCCCAACATCGACGCGACCGATTCCTGCGCCGTGCCCGACCATCCGGTCATGGGGCGGCTGTGGCGCGAGCGAAAGCAGGTGGGAACGCTGGTTATCGGCATGACGCCCGCCGCCGACCGGCTGACGAGGCAAGCCGCCTCGCAGCTTCATCTCTACCGCGAGACGCGCAACATCGCCCGCCTCCTCCGCGGCCGCGTCAGGAACCTTCTGAACGGTCGCTGAGTCCGGCTTCCTGACGGGCCCGGTCGCGAAAAATGCGCCGGATCACCTTGCCGGTCGTGGTCAGCGGCATCGAATCCACGAACTCCACCTCGCGCGGATATTCATGCGCCGACAGCCGCTCGCGCACCCACAGCCTGATCTCCTCGGCCAGCGCCGCACTTGGCCGCTGGCCCTCCTTCAGGACCACATAGGCCTTGACGATTTCGGTGCGCAGCATGTCCGGCTTGCCGATGGCGGCGGCAAGCGCCACCGCCGGATGGCCGGTCAGGCAGTCCTCGATCTCGCCCGGGCCGATGCGGAAACCCGCCGACGTGATGACATCGTCGTCGCGGCCGAAGAAATGAAAGTAGCCGTCATCGTCCTCGATGCCTTGATCGCCGGTCGTCATCCAGTCGCCGATGAATTTTTGCGCGGTGGCCTCGGGGCTGTTCCAATATCCCAGAAACATCACCGGGTCGGGCCGCAGGACCGCGATCTGTCCGGCCTCGCCGGACCTGACCCGCTGCCCGTCCTCGTCTATGATCGCGACCTGGTGGCCGGGAACGGCGCGACCGATGGCGCCCGCCCGGCTGACGCCGATCGCGGCGCAGGAGCCGAGCACGAGATTGCATTCGGTCTGCCCGTAGAACTCGTTGATGGTTATGTCGAGTTCGCTTTTCGCCCACTCGAAGGTCTCGCGGCCCAGCGCCTCGCCGCCGGACCCGACGGTCCGGAGATCGAGGCGGAAGCGCCTGGCGATATCGGGCACGCTCTTCAGCATCCGAAGCGCGGTCGGCGGGATGAAGGCGTTTCTCACCCGCATCTTTTCGAGCAGCGTCAGCGCCGCCTCCGCGTCGAACTTCTCGAAGCGGGCCGACACGACCGGCACACCGAGGTAGAGTCCCGGCAAAAGCACGTTGAGCAGGCCGCCGGCCCACGCCCAGTCAGCCGGCGTCCACATCAGGTCGCCCGGCCGCGGCAGGAATTCATGATGCATCTGCACGCCCGGCAGATGCCCGAGCAGCACCCGGTGGCCATGCAGCGCGCCCTTGGGCGGACCGGTCGTGCCGGAAGTGAAAATCATCATCGCCGGATCGTCGGGATGGGTGTCGGCAGCGACAAAATCGGAAGAATGATCCGCCACCAGTTCGTCGAAGCCGACCGCGCCCGCAATAGCGCCATCGATTACGATGATTTGCTCCAGATCGGGCAGTCGGGCGCCGATCGCGGCCACTTTCGCGCAGCCGGCGCCGTTGGTAACGATTGCCTTCACGGCGGCGGTCATCAGCCGGTATTCGAGCGCCTCGACCCCGAACAGCAGCGCCAGCGGCACGGCCACCACGCCGAGTTTGTAGATCGCCGCATGAGCAATCGCGGTCTCGAAACATTGCGGCAGCAGCAGCGCCACGCGGTCGCCGCGCTCTATGCCGAGCGTCCGCAATCCGCTGGCGAGCGCGTTCGAGCGCGCCGACAATTCGCCATAGGTCAGGCGGTCCGCTTCGCCGTCGATCCTGTAGTCGAGAATCGCGACTCGGTGCGGATCCTTCGCCGCCCATCGGTCGGAGATGGCCACGCCTACGTTGAAGCGTTCCGGGATCCGCCACCGGAAATCGCGGCAAAGCGCGTCATAGCTGTCGCGATATTCGAGCATGGAACGATCATAACCTAGAGCATCGGACCGAAAAGTGGAATCCGGTTTTCGGATAATTCCGATGCTCATTCAAAGTGTTAGATCGTCCTTTGTGCGTCCGAAAGGACGCACGGCGATCTAATGTGAAAAACCGTTGGTGCCCCCTGCCGGAATCGAACCGGCACTCCGTGAGGAACCGGATTTTGAGTCCGGCGCGTCTACCAGTTCCGCCAAAGGGGCCTCTGCCCGCAAGTGGCAGATGACGAGGGCGGACTATACGGTCGGGACCCTGTCCGTCAACATCATCTTCGCATGTGGACTGGTCAACCGCCGGCAGGGTCAATCCGCGATCCCGCCATTGTGCCGTCGCGGGAATCTTTCTAGAGCATGGTCCCGAAAGCCTGCCCCCGGGGCAGGATTCCGGCGGGATACTCGACCTCGCCGCGACGGGGATGCCCATGCTTCGCAGACTTTACGACTGGACCCTGTCGCTCGCCGCGCGCAAATCGGCCGAGTACTGGCTGGCCTTCATCGCCTTCATCGAGAGTTCGATCTTCCTGGTGCCGGCCGACGTGCTCTATCTGCCGATGGCGCTGGCGCGGCCCGACCGCGCCTATCGCTACGCGCTGGTGGCGACGATAGCCTCGGTTCTGGGCGGAATAGCCGGTTGGTTTCTTGGCTATTTCGCCTATGAGACGATCGCCCGGCCGGTCCTGGAATTCTACGGCAAGCTCGACACGTTCGAGGAATTGCGCGGCAGGTCCAGCACCGGCTTCATGATCCTCATGTTCATCACCTCGGGCCTCTCGCATCTTCCGCCGATCAAGGTCGTCACGATCCTGGCCGGCGCGATGCATATCGATCTGGCCGTGTTTGTCCTGACAGCGATCATCGCGCGCGGCGCGCGTTTCTTCGCGCTCGCCTGGCTGATCAGGCGCTTTGGCGAGCCGATTCGACTGTTTATCGAGGAAAGGCTGGGTTTGATCGCCGCCGCCGGGGCCGCCGCCCTCATCCTGCTTTATATCGCCGTCAAATACCTCTTCTGATCAGCAATCGGCGTTCCCGCTCATTGGACCAGACCATGACCTCCCTGACCGCTCCCGCCAGCCGCAGCCAATCCCACATCGCGATTTTCCTGGCTTTCGCGATGGCGGCGACGGTCGGCGCGGCGCTCGGTTTCGAGCATATCGGCGGCTACATCCCCTGCAAGCTCTGCCTGGAACAGCGCATCCCATACTCCCTCGGTGCGCCGCTGATGGCGTTCGCAGCACTCTCTTCGGCGCTGCGCTGGCCGGCCGTGGTCACGCGCGGCCTGCTGCTCGCCGGCGGGCTGCTGATGGCCTATGGCC
>JBGTLX010000791.1:0-1566 GCA_041743855.1 Rhizobiaceae bacterium
ATCTCCGGCAGCGAGGCTTCGGTAATTTGGGGCGCGGCGAATAGCGCCCCGTGATACTCCCAATACTTCCCCTGATCGCCGGCACAGTGCGCCGCCTCGGCCGCCGACTGAGCTTGTGGATGGATTTCCCGCAACGGCAGATCCTTATACACGAATTTCACTTGATCGGGGTACTTCTCCTGGACTTCGGCGAGCGTTGACTGCGCCCGCTTGCAGAAGGGGCATTGAAAATCTGAAAACTCGACGATGGTGATCGGCGCATCGCTCGGCCCACGCTGCGGAGACTCGCCGACTTCGACGGGAATGCGGGGCGCTTCGAGCGAAATCTTCACCTCGCTGGCTGCGCGCAATCCGGTAAGGTAAGCGGCGCGCACTTCCTGCCGCTTCATCTCTTTCAAGAATTGCTCGAGCTGGGGCCGCACCTCTTCGAGAGGCCTATTGATCCTCGCCTTCTGCCGCTGGTAGAAAACCTCCACTTCCGCGGACGAAGGGTCACTGAGCTTCGATTCCACGTGCTGCTTGAGAAGATCTTCCACCGTCGTATTGTTTTTCTCGGCTTCTTGACTCAGCAGCCGCTCGCTGATGATTTCTTCCAGGGCTTCGAGCCTCGCCTGATAGGCATCCTGCTGCAGCTGGAAGAGCTTCGCGCCGATCTTGAGGTCCGCGTCCGTGATTGGCACACCGTTCACCGTCGCCACGGGAGCTTGCTTTTCCTGATTCTCCGCGGGTGAATCTTGCGCCGGCAGGCAGAATACGAAACTCAAGGCCAGCATTCCAACGAAGCCGTTGACGAAGGGTGAGGTAGTTTTCATGGGAGATCTCAAGGCAAGAAGTTCTTGCGGCGGTCACGAGTCTGGCGAGGTCACGGCCCGCGGCCGGTGAACGCCTGCCCGGCGCGGCTGCCGTTGGAAGCGCCCTCTTCTATAGCTTAAACCACGCGGGCCACGCCGACTAAACCACGGGTAGGGGGACAGCTTGCTAAAGGTGACGGCAGAGAATAGTGGCGTGGGCCTCTGGCCCGCTGGGACGACCCCGGTCGGCCTGCTGATAGGCAGAAAATGGGACGTTGACCAGAGGTCAACGCCGCGGGCGGGACGCCCGCGCCACATAGACTCCGGCAGCGCAAAATTGCCCCGCCACCAAACGACGCCCGCTTGCCTGCGCTTTGGCTCTCTCAGACCCGATCACCTCTCAGGCGCCGCGCCTAGCGATCCAAACTCATGCGTTGCAGCAGATATTGAAACCTCGGGTCCGGGCGCAGCATGTCGAACATGGGGCTGACCTTCACGAACGTGAGCTGGCCGCTGCGATCGAGGTAGGCCTGCTCCAGCCACCTGAAGGCGGCATCCTTGTCACCGAGCATCCCGTACAGGACCGTATATTCGCCGCTCAACACGCGAGCGGCCTCGGAGTCTTTGGTGAGCTGCTCCAGTTCACGGCGGGCTTCGTCGCGCCGGCCCGTGACGATCAGATGCGCCACTCGCGAAAATGGATTGCGATCCGTCTGCGTCGCCATCGTTTGTTGGTAGTAGTCAGCGGCTTCCTTGTAGCGGCCCGTCACGTAAT
>JBGTLX010000792.1:0-1965 GCA_041743855.1 Rhizobiaceae bacterium
TCGAAGGTCGATGCGGTCGACGACCATTGGGATCAGTTCGAGAGCTTTGCCGCCTATGACGCCTTCACACGAGCCTGGTTGCTCGCCGCGCGCCGCGTGCTCAAGCCGAACGGCACGATCTGGGTCATCGGCTCCTACCACAACATCTTCCGCGTCGGCGCGACCATGCAGGATCTCGGCTTCTGGATCCTGAACGACGTGGTCTGGCGCAAGACCAATCCGATGCCGAACTTTCGCGGCCGCCGGTTCCAGAACGCCCATGAGACGCTGATCTGGGCTTCTCGCGACCAGAAGGGCAAGGGCTACACCTTCAACTACGAAGCGCTGAAGGCTTCGAACGACGACATCCAGATGCGCTCCGACTGGCTGTTTCCGATCTGCACGGGAGCAGAGCGCCTGAAGAACGAGAGCGGCGACAAGCTGCATCCGACGCAAAAGCCGGAGGCGCTGATCGCCCGCGTGATGCTGGCTTCGACCAAGCCCGGCGATGTGGTGCTTGACCCATTCTTCGGGTCGGGGACAACGGGGGCGGTGGCCAAACGGCTCGGCCGTCATTTCGTCGGCGTCGAGCGCGAGCAGGTCTATATCGACGCCGCCAACGAGCGGATTGCGGCGGTGACGCCGATGGCGGCGGGCGATCTCGCAGGCATGACGAGCAAGCGGGCCGAGCCGAGGGTGGCCTTCGTCAGCCTGATCGATTCGGGCGTGATGAAGCCGGGCACTGTGCTCTACGACGCCAAGAAGCGCTGGGCAGCTAGAGTCCGGGCCGACGGCACGCTCTGTTTCGGCGACAAAGCGGGCTCGATCCACCGCGTCGGGGCGCAAGTGCAGGGCCTCGACGCCTGCAATGGCTGGACGTTCTGGCACTACGAGCGCAATGGCGGACTGACCCAGATCGACGAGCTGCGGCGGATTGCAAGGTTGGGGATGGAGAGGGCGGGGTAGAGCGCGCGGCTAGATTTCGATCCCGAGCCGCCGCAGATCCTTTTCCAGCGTCGGCGCATCGGTAAACAGCACCGCCTGCCAGCCGGCGGCCTTGGCGCCGTCGACATTTTTCTGGCTGTCGTCGATGAAAAGCGAAGCCGCGGGGTCGAGGCCGAAGGTTTTGGCGTGGTGATCGTAAATAGCGCGATCCGGCTTGATCATTTTGATTTCGCCAGAAACGGTGACGCCGCGCGGACTCTCCAGAAACGGAAAGCGGGCGCGCGCCTCGACGAAGGTGTCGGCCGCCCAGTTGGTGAGCAGCGTGACATCGTGGCCGGCGTCAATTAGCCGCTCCATCAGCGCGACGCTGTCGTCATAGGCATGCGGCGCCATTTCGTGCCAGAAGCGGCGGAAATTGCGGATGTTGTCTTCGTGGTCCGGATGCTCCTCGATGAGCAGCGCCTCGGCTTCCTCCCACGTGCGTCCGCGATCCTGCTCGATGTTCCAAGCCGACGTGCAGACCGTGTCGAGGAACCATTGCCGCTCATGCGCATCGGGAATCAGCCGGCTGAAGGGCAGGTCCGGGTCATAGTGGATCAGCACCCTGCCGATGTCGAAAACAATGTGGCGGATTTCGGTCATTTGTCTTCCCTGTAACGGCCCGCAACAGCTTTGGTGATGCCGGGAATCGCCGATTCGATCACCTTTTTCATAACCGTGGGCAGGGCTTCCCTCATGATATTGCTGGACCAGCGATGGCCGGCGGGCGCGGCGGCGTCGCCCGCATCGGCGCGAAAAACCTCCAGTTCCAGCGAAAAATGCGTGAAGACATGCGCGATGGCGCCTGTTCGCCTCCAGTCGGCCGCAAAAGGCGCGCCGCTTTCGTCCACGACTCCGTCGATCCGCGCGGTCCAGGCGGTGGTCGGGACCTCGGTCATGCCGCCGAGCAGGCCCTTGTCCGGCCGCGCGCGCACCAGAATCGCGCCGTCGTTCCGCACGGCGATGAACGCCGCACCACGCCGCTTCGGCTTGTCGGGTGTT
>JBGTLX010000793.1:0-7939 GCA_041743855.1 Rhizobiaceae bacterium
CCCGAGAGGCGAATGAAAATGTCAGTTCCGGTGCCGACCCTCGACCATCTGAAGCGAGCCTACGCCGTTACCTCCAAAGCTACCCAGGTGACGCCGCTCATTGAATCCGCAGCGCTCGCACGCGAGACGGGCGCGGCCCGCGTTTTCGTCAAGCCGGAATCCCTGCAATGGGCGGGTTCGTTCAAGGTACGCGGCGCCTATTGGCGGCTGAAGCAGCTGTCCGCCGACGAGGCAAAACGCGGCGTCGTCGCCTATTCCTCCGGCAATTTTGCGCAAGGGCTGGCTGCGGCCGGCCAGGCGCTCGGCATTCCGGTGACCATCGTCATGCCGATCGACGCGCCCGCCGCCAAGCGCGACGCGACGGCGGGTTATGGCGCGAGGGTCGTCGTTACCGAGCATGGCGATCGCGCGCGAGAAGAAGTCGCCTCGGCAAAAGCGCGCGAAATAGCCGCCGAGGAAGGCCTCGTCTTGCTGCACCCGTTCGACGATCCCGAGATCGTCGCCGGCCAGGCGGGCGTGGCGCTGGAAGCGCTCGACCAGCTTTCGGCCAAGGGAGCCAGCGTGGATACTCTGTTCTGCCCCGCCGGCGGCGGCGGTTTGATCGGCGGCGTGGCGCTGGCCTTCCACTATCTTTCGCCACGGACAAAAATCATCGCCGTCGAGCCCGAGGGTTTTAATGGCGTCGGCAGCTCGCTTGCGCATGGCGCGATCGAAACCGTGCCGCTGGGCGCAAAGTCGATCTGCGACGGGCTGATGGCGCGGCGGCCGGGCGAATCGCCCTTTGCGGCTTTGAAGGATGTCGGCGTGCGCGGCATAACCGTTTCCGATGCGGCTGTGCGGCGGGCGATGAAGTTCGCGTTCGAGCGCATGAAGCTGGTTCTCGAACCTTCGGGCGCCGCTTCGATCGCCGCGCTCATGGAAGGCGGCGAGGATGTCAGGGGCAAGACCGTTCTGGCGGTCGCGTCGGGCGGCAATGTCGCGCTCGCGGATTTCATGGCGCACGTCGCTAATGCTTGAGGCCGACTTCGTCATCGTCGGCTCGGGGTCGGCGGGCTCGGCGATAGCTTACCGCCTGTCCGAGGATGGCAAGCATTCCGTCATTGTCATCGAGTATGGCGGCACCGATTTCGGTCCACTGATCCAGATGCCGTCGGCGCTGTCGATCCCGCTCAACATGAAGCACTACGATTGGGGCTTTTCCAGCGAACCGGAGCCGCATCTCGGCGGACGCAGGCTGGCAACGCCGCGCGGCAAGGTGCTGGGCGGCTCGTCCTCGATCAACGGCATGGTCTATGTGCGCGGCCACGCGCGCGACTTCGATCACTGGGAGGAACAGGGGGCATCCGGCTGGGGCTACGCCGACGTGCTCCCCTATTTCAAGCGGATGGAAAATGCAGTCGGCGGCGAGGCCGGCTGGCGCGGGCACAGTGGCCCGCTGCATATCAAGCGCGGCGTCAGCGTCAATCCGCTCTATGCCGCCTTCATCGAGGCCGGCAGTCAGGCAGGCTTCGAACTGACCGACGACTATAACGGCTCCAGGCAGGAAGGTTTCGGGGCCATGGAGCAGACCATCCACAAGGGCCGACGCTGGTCGGCCGCCAACGCCTATCTCAGGCCGGCGCTGAAACGCAAAAACGTCAGGCTCGTCAACGGCTTCGCGCGCAAGATCGTTATCGAGAATCAACGCGCCGTCGGCGTCGAGATCGAAGTTCGCAAACAGATTCAGGTTGTTAAAGCTCGGCGTGAAGTGATCCTTGCCGCCTCCTCGATCAATTCGCCAAAACTGCTGATGCTGTCCGGCATCGGACCTGCAGATCAACTGCGACGCCACGGCATTGAGGTGGTGGCCGACCGGCCGGGCGTCGGGCAGAATCTCCAGGACCACATGGAGCTCTACATCCAGCAGGAATCGACCCAGCCGATCACGCTCTATTCCGTCCTCAACCCGTTCTCGAAGGCGCTGATCGGGGCGCAGTGGCTGTTCCTGAAAACCGGGCTGGGCGCGACCAACCATTTCGAGGCGGCGGCCTTCGTGCGCTCCTCAGCCGGCGTCGACTATCCCGACATCCAGTATCATTTCATCCCGGCCGCGGTGCGCTACGACGGCAAGGCCGCGGTCAGGTCGCACGGCTTCCAGGCGCATGTCGGCCCGATGCGGTCAAAGTCGCGGGGGGCGGTGACGCTGCGCTCTGCCGATCCCTGGGCGAGCCCTGAAATCCGCTTCAACTACATGTCCCATCCGGACGACTGGTCGGATTTCCGGCACTGCATCCGGCTGACGCGGGAAATCTTCGGCCAGGCGGCATTCGACCCCTATCGCGGCAAGGAGATTTCGCCCGGCAAGGACGTGCAGAGCGACGATGACCTGGACGACTTCATCGGCCGACACGCCGAGAGCGCCTACCACCCCTGCGGCACCTGCCGGATGGGCCGAGCCGACGACGCACACAGCGTGGTCGATCCGGAATGCAGGGTGATTGGCGTGGAGGCTTTAAGGGTGGCGGATTCGTCGATATTTCCGCGCGTCACCAACGGCAATTTGAATGCCCCCTCGATCATGACCGGCGAGAAGGCCGCCGACCACATCCTCGGCCGCACGCCCCTGCCGGCCTCCAACCAGGAACCCTGGATCAATCCGCGCTGGCAAACGAGTGATCGGTGACGGAATGTGTATGCTACCAAATGACAGTCTGGAGTGACGCATGAAAGCCCAGCCAAAGGCATCGCATTACATCAATGGCGGCTATGTCGACGACGAACAGGGCGCGGCTATCACGGTCATCTACCCGGCCACGGGCGAGATCATCGCGCGGCTCCATTCGGCGACGCCCAACATCGTCGAACTGGCAGTCGAGGCCGCGCGCGCCGCCCAGCCCACCTGGGCGCGCTTAAAACCGGTCGAACGCGGCCGCATCCTGCGCCGCGCCGCCGACATTTTGCGCGCTCGCAACGCTGAACTTGCGCGTCTCGAAACGCTGGACACCGGCAAGCCCATCCAGGAAACGCTGGTCGCCGACCCCGCATCGGCCGCCGACGCGCTCGAATATTTCGGCGGCGCGGTCGCCAGCTATCACGGCGACCATGTCGATTTCGGCGGCTCCTTCGCCTATACGAGGCGCGAGGCGCTCGGCGTCTGCGTCGGCATCGGCGCGTGGAACTACCCGATCCAGGGCGCCGGCTGGAAATCCGCGCCGGCGCTCGCCATGGGCAACGCGATGGTGTTCAAGCCCTCGGAAAACACGCCGCTGTCGGCGCTGGCGCTCGCCGAAATCTACAGCGAAGCCGGGCTGCCTGACGGGATATTCAACGTCGTGCAGGGCTATGGCGATGTCGGCGCGGCTCTTGCCTCGCACGCGGTGGTCGCGAAAGTGTCGTTGACCGGATCGGTTCCGACAGGAAAGAAGGTTCTGGGGCTGGCCGGCAGCCTGATGAAGCACGCAACGATGGAACTCGGCGGCAAGTCGCCGCTGATCGTCTTCGACGACGCCGACATCGAAAATGCGACCGGCGGCGCGCTGCTCGCCAACTTCTACTCCACCGGCCAGGTCTGCTCGAACGGCACCCGCGTCTTCGTGCAGAACGGCCTCCACGACCGCTTCGTCGACCGCCTGACCGAGCGCACCAAGAAAATCCGCATCGGCGATCCGCTCGACCCTGACACCCAGATGGGACCGCTGATCAACAGAGCGCAACATGAAAAGGTGACGGGCCATATCGGCATTGGCAAGGCCGAGGGCGCGACGCTGCACCATGGCGGCGCTGTGCCGTCACTGCAGGGTTTCGAGGGCGGGTTCTTCGTCGAACCGACGATCTTCACGGATGTCGAAGACCGCATGCGCATCGCCCGCGAGGAGATTTTCGGGCCGGTCATGGCGGTTCTGAAATTCGACGATGAAGACGAGGTCGTTGCCCGCGCGAACGACACCGAATTCGGCCTGTCGGCGGGCGTCTTCACGCGCGACCTGCCGCGCGCGCACCGGGTGATCGCCGAGCTTCAGGCGGGAACCTGCTGGATCAACACCTACAATCTCGCGCCGGTCGAAATCCCCTTCGGCGGCTACAAGCAATCGGGCGTCGGCCGCGAAAATTCGCTGGCCGCGCTCGGCCATTATTCGCAGCTCAAATCGGTCTATGTCGAGATGGGGAACGTCGAGAGCCCCTACTGACCGTCGTCGGGCGTTCCGTCCAGATACCGCGTCAGCGCGCTGACCAGATGGTAGAAGATGCTCGCCGGTACCTCGGTCGCCAGCGACCTGCCGCCTTCGTCGATGCGGTCGATCCAAAGTCCGGTCGGCGCCGGATCGATATGCCAGCGGAACAGCCGGCCGACCCGCGCCTCGATTTCCGGCTTGAGATGGGGTCCACCCACACCATCGAGCGCGATTGCCGCCTTAATGGCTTCGGCCTGCGGCCAGCTGCGCGAAACCTTGGCGAGCGGCAGCCCCTGCCTGGACACAGCGCCGTAGGCCAGCCCGGTCGCGCGGTTCAGCCCATTGGCGATCGCCGACGCATAAAGCTTCCTTGCATAGGCTGTCAGTTCGGGGCGGCCGCTTTTGCCGGCAAAATCGACCAGCAGCGACGCCCACTCGAAGTGATGGCCGGGTTCGGTCCACTGGCCCGCATCGCCCGATTCCGGCAGCCAGTTCCCGTCAAAGAACTCGCCCAGCGTCCATGTGTCGGCGTCGAAAAAATGGCTCGCGAAGAGATCGACGATCCGCGCCGCGCGGCTGAGATGCCGATCGTCGCCGGTGACGGTGTGCCAGGCCATGAAGGCCTCGAGAAGGTGCATATGCGGATTGGAACTGCGCGACCCCTGCCCGCCGGCATTGTCGAGAAAGCCGGTCAGACGCCGGTCCTCGAGATGCTCGTCCAGAAAGGCAAAGGTCTCCTCGCCAAGCCGCAACGCATCGGGATTGCCGTAGAGATGCGCATGGGCGAGCGCCAGCAGCACGCAGGAATGGTCGTAGGCGTCTTCCGTCGGATCGGCCGCGCCGCCATCGACATTTAGCGTACGGGCCCAGCCGCCCTTCTCGGTGCGGCCGTTGCGCGTCAGGAATTCCAGCCCATGCGCGATCAGTTCTCCGGCCGGTCCATCCCAACCGCGCGAACCGGCGACAGCGAAGGCGTAGATCTGCCGCGCCATGGTGCGTGTGCGCTTCGGCTTCATCAAGGGCGAGCCATCGAAGGCCAGCGCCTCATGGAATCCGCCGTAACGCGTATCGACGCCGGCGGTCGACCACAGCGGCAGCGTCTCCTCGAACAGCCAATGGCCGACGCGACGCCGCCAGGCGCCACCGAGCAGGATCCGATCCGGCGCCGGCGTGAATTTCGTTTCGAGACGACCGCTCTTTTCGAGTTGCTCGACCACCGTCCTGACATGCTGGCTGCGGCCCACCGGCGCGACGAAGGTGGCGTCGGGCGTCGACACGATCGCCATGCCTCGCAGGCCGACCGCCGACAGCAATCCCCCATCGCTGCGGATGTAGGAGTTTTCGCAATCTATGGCGACGACATCGCCGACGACGACGTTGCCATTGGCGTCAGACGGGCCGACATCGAGCAGCGATTGCCACGAGCCGAGGTCGTTCCAGCGAAAGCTTGCGGGAACCATCGCGATTCGTTCGGCCCGCTCCATGACGGCGTAGTCGATCGAAATAGACTGGATAGCGGAGTAGAGATCGAGCGGCATATAGAGGCCGGAGAGATCGCTGGTCGCGGCCGCGAAGGCGCTCTCGGCGGCGGCCCAGATTTCGGGCTGGAACTCCTGCAAAGCGGCTCGCATGATTTCGGCGCGAAACAGGAAGACACCGGTGTTCCAGTAGAAATTACCTGCCTCGAGATAGTCTCTCGCCGTGGCGAGATCGGGCTTTTCTACGAAACGGGAGACGTCGAGAGCCCCGGCACCGCCCTTCACTTCGATGTAGCCAAATCCGGTTTCCGGCTGGTTCGGTTTGACGCCGAAGACCACAAGGCGGCCATCATTTGCCGCGGGAATCCCTGCCTCGACGGTTTCCCAGAACTGGAGATCGGTGGAAATCTCGTGGTCGGATGGGACGACAAGCACCAGTGCGTCGCCATAGGCCGAAAGCGTCCGCAACGTCGCGATCGCGATGGCTGCCGCCGTGTTGCGCCCGACGGGCTCGTAAATCGCGCCTCCCCCGCCGAGGTCGAATGCCGCCAGCGTCGAGCCGATGCGCACGGCGTGACGCTCGGCGGCGATGAGATAGACCGGCGTATGCCCTTCGCCTCTCGCTTTCAGGCGGCGCAGCGTCTTGACCAGCATGGAACCGTCGCCGGCAAAATCGTGGAACTGCTTTGGATTGTCCTCGCGCGACAGCGGCCACAACCGCGAACCGACACCGCCGCTCATGATGAAACTGACGATGCGTTCGGTCATGCAAACGTCTGGTTGTAGGGGCCGACATCCGGGCCGCGGCGCAGCACGGCGTCGACAGCCTCGAACATCTCCGCGCGGCGGGCCGGCGAAACCGGGCTTTCGACGACGACCACCATTTCGGGCTTGTTCGACGAGGCGCGGACCAGACCCCAGGTGCCGTCCTCGGCGACCAGCCTCACCCCGTTGACGGTGACCAGATCCACGATCTTCTGGCCGGCAAATGAAGCGCCGCTTTGCTTCATCGCTTCGAAATCCGCCAGCACCCGCTTCGCCACATCGTATTTCAAATGGTCGGGACAGTGTGCCGACATGGTCGGCGAGCCGAACGTCAGCGGCAGGTCGCGATAGAGGTCGGCCATGGTCTTTCCCGGATTGCGGTCGAGCATCTGGCACACGGCTATGACCGTGACAATGCCGTCATCATAGCCGCGTCCGATCGGCGGGTTGAAGAAGAAGTGGCCCGATTTCTCGAAGCCGGCGATCGCGCCCAGTTCCGCCACGCGCCGCTTGATGTGGGAGTGCCCGGTCTTCCAGTAGTCGGTCGACGCGCCATTGCCGCGCAAGACCGTGTCCGTCTCGAACAGGCCGGTCGATTTGACGTCGACAACGAAGCGCGATCCCGGATAGATCGCCGAGATATCGCGCGCCAGCATGATTCCGACCTTGTCGGCAAAAATCTCGTTTCCCTCATTGTCGACCACGCCGCAGCGGTCGCCGTCGCCGTCGAAACCCAGCCCCGCATCCGCTCCGGTCTCCAGAACCTTGTCGCGGATGGCGTGGAGCATTTCCAAATCTTCCGGGTTGGGATTGTAGCGGGGAAAATTGTGATCAAGATCGGTATCCAGCGGAATAACCTCGCAGCCGATGCGCTCCAGCGCTTGCGGCGCGAACGCCCCGGCCGTGCCGTTTCCACAGGCCACGACGACCCGGAGTTTTCGGGAAAGCCGCCTGTCCGACACCAGATCGTCGATGTAGCGCTCGCGAAACCCATCAACGAATTCGTAGCTGCCACCGCCGGTGAGGTCGAAATCGCCATCAAGCACAATCGCCTTCAAGGCGCTCATCTCGTCGGGCCCGAACGTCAGGGGCCTTGCAGCGCCCATCTTGACGCCGGTCCAGCCACTCTCGTTGTGCGAGGCGGTGACCATCGCGACTGACTGAACGTCGAGCGCGAACTGCGCGAAATAGGCCATCGGCGATAGGGACAGACCAATATCGCTGACCTTCGCGCCAGCCGCCATCAGTCCCGAGACGAGCGCAAGCTTGATCGCCATCGAATAGCTGCGAAAATCATGGCCGGTGACGATGTCGGGGCCGGCTCCCATGCGCCGAATCAGCGTTCCAAGCCCCATGCCCAGCGCCTGGACGCCGATCAGGTTCAAATCCGGTTCCCGCTCCGAACCGGGATGCCCGAACCACCAGCGGGCATCGTATTCACGAAATCCGCTCGCCTTGATCAGCGCGCTGTTTTCGAAAGCGAGCGTGTTGGGACGCGCTTCTTCGACGATTCTGAAAGTCACGGTCGCAGGCTCCGGCGGCGCT
>JBGTLX010000794.1:0-1681 GCA_041743855.1 Rhizobiaceae bacterium
CGAAACCGACATGACCATGCTGCTCGTCACCCACGAGATGGGCTTTGCCCACGATTTCGCCGACCGCATCCTGTTTTTCGATCGGGGCAGGATCGTCGAGGAGGGCAAGCCCGACGAGATATTCCGCAATCCAAAGCAGGAGCGCACGCAGGTTTTCCTGAAAAAGATCATCGCGGCCGGACATCGCGTCTGACCGCCATGCCGCGGCGGCAAAACGCCGCTCGAACCGCAAAACTAAGAAACAAACAGGAGTTGGGAACCATGAACATTCTGAGAAAAATTCTGGCCGGAACCGCGGGCTTCGCCGTTCTTGCCTCGTTCGCTGCAACCGCGCCGGCCTTCGCCGACAAGCTCGAGGATCTGAAGGCGCAAGGGTTTGCCCGCATCGCCATCGCCAACGAGCCGCCCTTCACCGCCGTCGGCGCCGACGGCAAGGTGTCGGGCGCGGCGCCTGACGTGGCGCGCGAAATCTTCAAGCGCCTGGGCGTCGCCGATGTGGTGGCCTCTATCTCCGAATATGGCGCGATGATTCCCGGCCTGCAGGCCGGCCGCCACGACGCCGTCACCGCCGGCCTGTTCATGAAGGCCGAGCGCTGCTCAGCCGTTGTCTATTCCGAGCCGGTGCTGTGTGACGCCGAAGCCTTTCTCTTGAAGAAGGGCAACCCCAAGGGTTTCCAGAGCTATGCCGACATCGCCAAGGACCCGACCGGCACGATCGGCGCGCCCGGCGGCGGCACCGAGGAAAAGCTGGCGCTCGAAGCCGGCGTGCCGCGCGACCGAGTGATCGTGGTTCCGGACGGCCAGAGTGGACTGAAGATGCTGCAGGACGGCCGCATCGACACCTATTCGCTCCCCGTTCTGTCGATCAACGATCTGGTCAAAAAAGCCAATGATCCGAACCTCGAAGTGGTGGCCCCGGTTGTCGGCGCGCCGGTCTATTGCGACGGCGCGGCTTTTGCGAAAGGCGACGAGGCGCTGCGCGACGCCTTCGACGTCGAACTCGCAAAGCTGAAGGAGTCCGGCGAGTTCGCCAAGATCATCGAGCCTTACGGCTTCTCGGCGGCGGCTGCGATGTCGACCTCGCGCGAAAAGCTCTGCGCGGCGCAGTAAACGAGGGGCATTCTTCCTTCCCCTTGAGGGAGAAGGTGTCGCCGCAGGCGACGGATGAGGGGTATTCGTCAAGCTGGAACACCCCTCATCCGACCTCGCTGCGCTCGGCCACCTTCTCCCTCAAGGAGAAGGGAGATGGCAAGGCCCGCGGCGCCAAGTAACCGGAAAGCATCTCTTCCATGACCGACTGGTCCGGATATCTCGGCCTGATCCTCGAAGGCGCGCTGGTCACCATCCAGCTCACCATTATGGGATCCGCGCTGGCGCTGGTCATGTCGTTTCTGGCCGGGCTCGGCCGGCTGTCGCGCTTCTTCGCGGTGCGCTCGCTGGCCACCGCCTACATCGAGTTCTTTCGCGGCACCTCGATTTTCGTCCAGCTTTTCTGGGCCTATTTCGTGCTGCCCTTCGCCGGCATCTCGCTGACGCCCTTGCAGGCCGGCGTGCTGGCGCTCGGCCTGAATGTCGGCGCCTATGGGGCCGAAGTCGTGCGCGGCGCGATCCAGTCGATCGGCAAGGAGCAGCACGAGGCCTGCATCGCGCTGAACCTCGGCCGCTGGCAGCGCATGCGCCA
>JBGTLX010000795.1:0-2335 GCA_041743855.1 Rhizobiaceae bacterium
GGTCCCGCCAGCGTGACGGCGGCGGTGCGCACCGCGCTTATCCGCACGGTGGTCTCGTCGCGCGCATTCGTGGACAAGGCGGGCTTGGCCGAAATCATCGAGGCGGTGCAGGCGGGTGGCGCGAAAATCCTTTGGCTGGAAGACATCCGCGCAAGTGTTTCGGCTTTCGACAAAGTCTCGGCCGCCTTGCTCTGGCGCATGCCGCTGCACCGGCAGAATGCCGCCAAGCCCGCCATCATCCTGTTCACTTCCGGCTCGGAAGGAACGCCGAAGGCCGTGGTGCTGTCGCATCGCAGCCTTCTCGCCAACGCCATGCAGGTCGAGGCGCGCATCGCCATCTCGCCGCAGGACAAGCTGCTCAACGTGCTGCCGGTGTTCCATTCGTTCGGCCTGACGGGCGGGACTATCCTTCCGCTGGTCACCGGCGTGAAACTGTTCCTCTACCCGTCGCCGCTGCACTACAAGCTCATCCCCGAAGTGGCCAGAAAGAGTCGCCCGACAATCATGTTCGGCACGGATACGTTCCTCGCCGCCTATGCCAGAACCGCCGACGACGATGATTTTGCCAGCCTGCGCCTGCTTGTCGCCGGCGCGGAGGCAGTCAAGCCGGAAACGCGGCGCGTCTGGCGCGACCGTTTCGGAGCCGAAATCGTCGAGGGTTTCGGGCTGACGGAGGCAGCGCCAGTCGTTGCGGTCAATTCGGCGACGCATGGCCGCGACGGAACGGTAGGCAGGCTTCTGCCCGGCATGCGGATGCGGCTCGAAGCCGTCGAAGGGGTCGCCGAGGGTGGTCGACTGTGGCTCTCGGGTCCGAACCTGATGCTCGGCTACATGACCGCGGAGCGGCCGGGCGAGTTGCAGCCGCTTGAGGGTGAGTGGCACGACAGCGGCGACATCGTCTCGGTCGATCGCGACGGCTTCATCACGATCCGCGGGCGCGCCAAGCGCTTCGCCAAGATCGCCGGGGAAATGATTTCGCTCGGCGCGGTCGAGATTTTGGTGCAGGCGCTGTGGCCGGAGGAGCGCCACGCCGTCGTCTCGGTCCCCGACAAAAGGCGCGGCGAGCGCATCGTGCTGGTCACCACCGCCAGCGACGCCGACGCCGAGGCGCTCAGGCGCTACGGCAAGAAGGCGGGCGCCGCCGAACTGATGGCGCCCAGCTACATCGTCAAGGTCGCCGAAATCCCGGTGCTCGGCTCCGGCAAGACCGACTATGTCTCGGCAAGGCGGCTGGCGCTGGAGAAACTTGGCCTCGATCTGGCCGCGTAACGCATGATCCCGAAAAGTGAAGTCCGGTTTTCGGATTAGATCATGCGTCGATTCAAAGTGTTAGAGCGTCCTTCGCGCGTTCGAAGAGACGCGCGGCGCTCTAATTGTCAAACGGCTGTCGGCTCATCCGGCTCCTGGGCGGCTTCCCCGAGCTTTGCCTCCTCGAGCTTGGCCCGACGCGCATAGGCCCGCGCCGAGAACAGCAGAAACACCAGATAGGCGAGCACTCCGACGCTCAGCGTTTGCCACGGATAGGTGAACAGGAGGAGCAGCATGAGCGCGATGCCGAGGATCAGCGGCAGCACCCTGTCGCCCGGTATGCGGATCTTCTTGCCCGAATAGACCGGCAGGCGGCTGACCAGCAGGAAGGCCACCAGTATGGCGAAACCGCTTGCCGCGAAAGCCAGCGGACGCCCGGGCGTCAGCACGCCGATGAAAACCAGATAGACCGGCAGCAGCACGACGACCGCGCCGGCAGGGGCCGGGACGCCTACGAAATATTCCGCCTGCCAGGCCGGCCGGTCGAGATCCTCGTCGAGTACGTTGAACCGCGCGAGGCGAAGACCGCAGGCGATGGCAAACATCAGCGCGGCGATCCAGCCTGGAGAACCGGCGCGGTCGAGCAGATAGGCATAGAGCACCAGCGCGGGCGCCACGCCGAAATTGACGATGTCGGCCAGCGAATCCATCTGCGCGCCGAATTTCGACGTGGCCTTGAGCATCCGCGCCAGCCGCCCGTCGACGCCGTCGAGAAAGGCCGCGATCAGCACCATGGCGACCGCAGTCTCGAACCGGCCCTCGAACGCCAGCCTGATGCCGGAGAGGCCGGCGCAGATCGCCAGCACCGTCACCAGATTGGGCAGCACCATGCGCAGCGGAATTTCGCGGATGCGGGGCCCGCCTCGGCCGTGCGGCTCGAAAGGACGGAAAAACATCGTCTCAGGCTACCTGTACGAGAGGCGTCGCGGCGGTGCCGCCGAACTCGGCGATCACCGTCTCGCCGGCGATCGCGGTCTGGCCGACGGCCACTTTCACCGTACCATCGCGGGGCAAAAAAACATCGACG
>JBGTLX010000796.1:0-5278 GCA_041743855.1 Rhizobiaceae bacterium
TTGAGGCTCATCTTCTTTCAGGCGGTGGCGGCGAAGGCTCTATCATGGAGATGCAGACCCGCAAAGCGGGGCGTCTGCCAGTTTGCGCGGTTGCAAAGGTGGCTTTACCGACTATATTCCGGCGAAATTTCCGGAGCGCCGATTTGCGGCGCTTCTTCGTAGAATTTGGGAGCATTCGATGTTTGTGACACCGGCCTACGCACAAGGGGTGGGCGCGTCGCCCGACATGTTCATCAGCATCCTCCCGTTTGTCCTGATCTTCGTGATCATGTATTTTCTCATCATCCGGCCGCAGCGTACGCAGCTGAAAAAGCGCGGCGAGATGCTGGCCGCGATCCGCCGCGGCGACACCGTCGTCACCGGCGGCGGTTTTGTCGGCAAGGTCACCAAAGCGGCCGACGACGAACTCGAAATCGATCTCGGCGGCGGGATGAAGGTGACGGCCCTGCGCGCCACGATCGCGGATGTTCGGGTCAAGGGCGAGCCGGTGGCGAACCAGAACGCCAAGAAATAACCGCATTGCGGGCTGTAGAGCATGGTTGCGAACGGCAAGCCGTTAGCCCACATCATGCGGAACACAAGGACGGAGCCACCGGGCCAAGTCGGGATCGGTGGGCTCTGATCATTTCGAGGCGGGACGGGCAAGGCCTTTCGCCTGAACGGAAGACGGACAATGCTTTATTTTTCGCGGTGGAAGACGATTTCGATCTGGGCGATCGTCGCCTTGGGCGTGCTGTTTGCAAGCCCTAACGTCATTCCGCAATCGGCGCTGAATGTCCTTCCTGACTGGTTTCCGAAACGCTCGATGACGCTCGGTCTCGATCTGCAAGGCGGCTCGCACATCCTGCTCGCCCTCGAACGGCAGGATCTGATCGACGAACGTCTCAACACCGCACGCGACGACATCCGCACGCTGCTTCGCGATGCCCGGATCGGCTATACCGGGCTGACCGGAACCGGCAGGACAGTTCAAGTCCGCGTTCGCGACGCGGCCCAACTCGAGCCCGCGAAAACCGCTCTCGCCACGCTGATCCAGCCTGTTTCGTCCGGCATGTTCGGCGCCGGAACCATCACCGAGCTCGACCTGGACGAGCCGGAGCCCGGCGTGCTTCGCTATACGCTGACCGATGAAGGCATCGACTATCGGGTCGGGTCGGCGGTGACGCAGTCGATCGAGGTGGTCGGCCGCCGCGTCAACGAACTCGGCACCAACGAGCCGATCATCCAGCGCCAGGGCGTCGACCGCATCCTGGTGCAGGTGCCAGGACTTCAGGATCCGCAGCGGCTCAAGGATATTCTGGGCCAGACCGCCAAGCTGACATTCCAGATGGTGGACCAGACCGTGCCGGTGCAGGAAGCCATCGAAGGCCGTCCTCCCGCAGGCTCGACGGTGCTGTATTCGACCGATGATCCGCCGGTACCCTACCTGATCGAAAACCGCGTCATCGTTTCAGGCGAGAATCTCGTCGATGCGCAGGCGACGTTCGACCAGCAGACCAGCGAGCCGGTCGTCTCCTTCCGCTTCGACTCCCAGGGCGCGACCCGCTTCGGTCAGGCGACCCAGCAGAATGTCGGCAAGCTCTTTGCCATTATTCTCGACGATCAGGTCGTTTCCGCGCCGCAGATCAACGAACCCATCCTTGGCGGAACGGGTCAGATTTCCGGAAGTTTTACCGCGCAAACCGCCAACGACCTTGCCGTGCTGTTGCGTGCCGGCGCGCTTCCGGCCGATCTGACCATCATCGAGGAGCGCACCGTCGGCCCGAGCCTCGGCGCGGATTCGATCGCGGCCGGCGAGACGGCCTCGATTATTGCTGGCGTGGTGGTGCTCGTCTTCATGGTCGTCGCCTATGGAAGCCTGGGCATTCTCGCCAACATCGCCCTGATCGCCAACATTTGCCTCATCATCGCGGTTCTCTCCGTTCTCGGCGCGACGCTGACGCTGCCCGGCATCGCCGGCATCGTGCTGACAATGGGCATGGCGGTGGATTCCAACGTCATCATCTACGAGCGGGTGAAGGAAGAGCGACGGCTGGGGCGTTCGCTCGTCCAGTCGCTGGATTCGGGCTTCGCGCGTGCGCTCGCAACCGTCGTGGATGCCAATGTCACGACCTTCATTGCGGCGGTCATCCTGTTTTATCTCGGCTCGGGACCGATCCGCGGCTTCGCCGTCACGCTCGCCATCGGCATTGTCACCACGGTGTTCACCGCCTTCACGCTGACCCGTTGGCTGATCGCCATCTGGTTGCGGCGGGTTCGCCCGACCGAAATCCCCAAAGGCATCGTCAAGCTGGTGCCTGACAACACCAGCATCTCCTTCATGTCGATGCGCCGCTACGCCTTCACCCTGTCGGCGGTTCTGTCGATCGGAGCGGCGGTCATGTTCATGACCAAGGACATGAATTACGGCATCGATTTCCGGGGCGGCTCGATCATCGAAGTTCAAGCCATGGGCGATGTCGCCGACGCCGGCGATGTGCGCGAACGGCTCGGCCAACTCAATCTCGGCGACGTGCAGGTCCAGGAGTTCGGATCGGCGCGCAGCCTCTTGATCCGCATCGAAGCGCAGGATGGCGGCGACAATGCCGAGCAGTCGGCGGTCGAGAAATCGCGTCAGGAACTCGGCGAAGACTATGAATTCCGGCGGGTCGAAGTCGTCGGACCGACTGTGTCGGGCGAACTTGCGTGGGCGGGAACGATCGGCGTTCTCGCCTCTCTCCTGGCCATGCTGGTCTATATCTGGATACGGTTCGAATGGCAGTTTGGCCTGGGAGCGATCATCTCAACGCTGCACGACGTGATCATGATGGTCGGTCTGTATGTCGTAGCGGGGATAGAATTCAACCTGACCAGCATCGCGGCCATCCTGACAATCGTCGGTTATTCGATCAACGATACGGTGGTGGTGTATGACCGGGTTCGCGAGAACCTGCGAAAATACAAGAAGATGCCGATTGCCGAGCTGCTCGATCTGTCGATGAACCAGACGCTGTCGCGAACCGTGCTGACCGGCATAACGACGCTGTTTGCGCTGCTCGCGCTGTATATCTGGGGCGGTGAGGTCATCAGTTCGTTCACATTCGCCATGATCTTCGGCATCTTGTTCGGCACGTATTCGTCGATCTTCGTCGCCGGCCCGCTGTTGATCCTGTTCAAGCTTCGGCCCGGATCGCTTGGCGATGAAACCTCGGACAAGGTATCGGTTCCGGCAACGGCGCAGCCGTCGAAGCCGTAGAACCGGTCGATGACCGAGCCGATCGTCATTCGAGAGGCGCATTTCCCGGGTCGGGCGCCGATCGAAGCCTACGGCAATGGCGGTTTCCGCTTTGCCGGCATGTCGCATCGCGGCTCGATCCTGTGTCTTCCGTCCGGCGTGTTCGGCTGGGAGCCGGGCGATCCGCTTGCGCTAAGCCCGGATGATTTTGCGAAAGCCATCGCGGAAGCTTCGGGCGTGGAAATCCTGCTGGTCGGCATGGGCCGGGAACTGCGCCCGCTGCCGGCTTCGCTTCGCCAGACGCTTAAGGAAGCGGGGATTTCGTCGGACCCGATGTCCACGGGCGCAGCCGTGCGCACCTACAACGTCCTGCTTGCCGAAGATCGCGCGGTGGCGGCCGCCCTCATCGCCGTCGACTGACGTGACCGCCGCCGAAACCATCAGGCAAACGGTTCGCGCCAACGATCGCGACCGCTATCTCGCAGCGCTCTATGCGCCCGCCGGCAAGCGCGACGCCCTGCTGTCGCTCTATGCATTCAACGCCGAGATCGCCGCCGTCAGGGACCGGATTCGCGACGCGCTTCCGGGCGAGATCCGGCTGCAATGGTGGCGCGACACGATCGTTTCCGGCGATGCGGCCGGCGCGGGGCACCCGGTCGCCGAGGCGCTAATGAACACAATCGCCAAGCACCAACTGCCGCTTGCCGCGTTCGACCACTATCTCGATGCGCGCATCTTCGATCTCTACGACGATCCGATGCCGGCGCGGCTCGATCTCGAAGGCTATTGCGGCGAGACGGCCGGCGCCCTGATCCAGCTTTCGGCGATGATTCTCGATGCCGATGCGGCTCCCGCGCATGCGGAACTCGCGGGCAGGGCGGGGTGCGCGCAGGCAATCGCCGGGCTGTTGCGGCTGTTGCCGCTTCACCGGGCGCGCGGCCAGTGTTTCATTCCGAAGGACATTCTGGCGGCCGCTGGAAGCTCGCCGGAGGAGTTTCTCTCAAGCGATGGCGG
The DNA here is from genome assembly GCA_041743855.1 of Rhizobiaceae bacterium. Classification (GTDB taxonomy): domain Bacteria; phylum Pseudomonadota; class Alphaproteobacteria; order Rhizobiales; family Rhizobiaceae; genus JBGTLX01. The sequence continues at coordinate 4,229 of JBGTLX010000796.1, forward strand.
GTCGAACGCAGTTCGGGCTGTTTCGGCCATGATTGCCTTGGCACGCGAGCATCTTGCAGCCTTCAATCGGGGCGCTCAAGCCCTGCCGCCCACACTCCGCCCGGTCTTCCTGCCTCTGGCGCTGACGCCGGCCTATCTCGATCGGCTGGCGAGAGCGCCGGATAAAGCCCTCAGATCACCGCCAGACATAGCGGAGTTCGGCAGGCATTGGCTCCTCCTGCGTCACGCAACGCGAGGGTGGAGTTAAGCCCGCCATCGGCTTGATTGTAGAGCCCAAACACGGCGCTTCATTTCAGGCGGGAAAGGCTTTATGGCCTCACTCCCGAACACGTCGAACGGACATCGCGATGGAACGCCTGATCAAGGCCTGGCAGAACTCTGCGCGCGCCTTTTGGCGGCTGCTGCAAACCGAAACGGCATTCCAGCAGGAACTGATCCTGCTGGCGGTCGCGGTTCCGCTGGCGTGGTTCCTGTCGACGACCTGGCGCGGCTACGCGCTTCTGGTCGGCGCGATCTTGATTCTGATCATGGTCGAGGTGCTAAACACCGGCATCGAGGCGGCATGCGACGCCGTTTCGCGCGAATTCCACATCGACATCCAATTGGCAAAGGACTGCGGCTCGCTGGCGGTGCTGATTTCCGTCGTGCTCGCCGCAATCGTCTGGGCGCTGGCGATTTTCGAGAGTATCGCCGGCCAACCGCTTTAGCGTTTGCAAACACTATCGGCGGTCAACGCCTTCCTGGGAATCAGCTGATCCCGTTGGAGCCTAACTCGGCCTGCTGTAAGCTCGCTCAACAATCCGGGAGCGATCAGGCGCTATGCGGTCCTTCGACAAAATTCGCGAGCGTGCGGCCGAACGCACGGGCGGAGCGGAGGTGCTTGCCACGCTTCTCGGTCCGCCCACGACAAATGCGGCGCTGGCAAAAATAGCCGACGACCGCATTTTGTCGACCATGGCGGAGCGTGTCTTTGCCGCTGGCTTCGTCTGGCGTGTCATCGAGCAGAAATGGCCGGGTTTCGAAGAGGCGTTTCTCGGCTTTGAGCCGAAA
>JBGTLX010000797.1:0-3724 GCA_041743855.1 Rhizobiaceae bacterium
GGAAGCCCGCCGGTCCCGCACTACCTCCGCGGCGCCGACGCCAAGCCGCAAGGCGCCAAAGCCCTCGCCGTCAATGAAGCCCTGGACCCGCCCAGCCGTCTCAACGCGCCGCGCCAAGGTGACGGATTGCGCAAGCCTTGCGGAGATCCACGCGAGCTCCTTCAAGCGCGGCTGGAGCGACGCCGAATTCGAGGCGCTGCTCGTGCAGCCCGGTGTCTATGCCGTTATCGCCGAGTTGCGTGGCAGATTCGGATCGAGGAACGCAGCCGGCTTCATCCTCTACCGGGCAACGGTTGACGAAGCCGAAATCCTCACTGTGGCGGTGGCTCCGGACTTCCGCCGCCGCGGCGTCGGCAGGGCGCTCCTCGATGAAGCGCTCCGCCATCTCTACCGCGTCGGCGCGCAGAGCATCCATCTGGAGGTGGAGGATTCCAATCTTGCGGCCATCGGCCTCTATCGCCGCGTCGAATTTCGTGAAAGCGGGCGGCGTCCGGCCTACTATGCGCAAGGACGGGAGACGGCGGGCGGCGCGCTTGTCATGCTCCGCCAGCTTCGCTAGAGCCGGGACGGTTCCAAATGAGCGGGACCGGGCTCTACGACGTTATACGAGCATGACGTTCGCGACCGGCGGCGTCCGGTATCGGAAATCGTGTTCCAGGCTGTTGAGTGCGGGAGAGCCAATTGACCGATGCACCGCATCAGACTCTGGAAGCCGCCTGCGTCGAAAAGGGCATGCGGATGACCGAGCAGCGCCGCATCGTCGCGCGCGTGCTCGAGGCCTCCGACGATCATCCGGACGTCGAGGAGCTGTATCGCCGCGCCTTCGCCGTCGACCCCAACATCTCGATCTCGACGGTCTATCGCACGGTCAAGCTTTTCGAGGATGCCGGCATCATCGCGCGGCATGAGTTCGGCGACGGGCGCTCGCGCTACGAGACGCTGCCGGAGGAGCATCACGACCATCTGATCGACCTTCGCTCCGGCACCGTCATCGAGTTCCGCGACGAGGAGATCGAAAAGCTGCAGGAGCTGATCGCCAGAAAGCTCGGCTACAAGCTGGTGGACCATCGGCTGGAGCTTTACGCGATTCCGCTCGAGAAGGACCGCTGAGCCGAACGTGACCGCAGCGCTTGCCAGGATCCGGTTCTTCGGCACGGTGTTTTTGGCCGCGGTCGCGCTCTTTGTCCTGCTGCCGTTTCATCTCGTGGCGGTGAAGCTTGGCGGACGCTCGGCCATGAGGGTCGCGCAGCTCTGGCAGCGCTTCGTCTGTTTCCTGATCGGCATCCGCATCACCGTCACGGGCGCTCCCTCCGACGAACGTCCGCTGCTGCTTCTTTCCAACCACAATTCCTGGCTCGATATCCCGATCCTTGCGAGCGTGGCGCCGGTTTCCTTCGTCGCCAAGAAAGTGGTCGCGGGGTGGCCGGTGGTCGGTTTCCTCGCCCGCGCGCAGCGCTCCGTCTTTGTCGACCGCAACCGCCGCCACGCGACCGGCGCGCACGCGGACGAGGTTGCCGGCCGGCTATCGAAGGGAGACATCATCGTGCTCTTCGCCGAAGGCACGTCGAGCGACGGCAACAAGGTGCTGCCGTTCCGCTCCGCGCTGGTCGGGTCCGCGCAGCGCGCCATTGCGGACGGCGGCGCTGCAACCGTCCAGCCCGTCGCCATCGCCTACCAAAAAATGCTCGGCCTGCCGCTTGGCCGTCAGCACCGCCCGCTCATCGCGTGGTATGGCGGCGCCAGCCTGCTGCCGCATCTGAAGCGCGTGCTTTCGGAGGGCGGGATCGATGTCGAGGTGATGTTCGGGCCGGCGCAGCGATTGACGGCGAGCGATGACCGAAAGCACGTCACCGCCGAGGCGGGCGACCTGGTGCGCCGGCTGGTGGCGGGCGTGAACGGCGGCCGCACGCCAGAAGAAATCCTCGGCGCAAGCCGCCCCTAGCCGGAAATATCGCCGTCGTCTAAATGGGATAGGCGACGAACGCCTACGCAAGGAAAGCTGCAAAGAGCCTGATGGCCGAAGCTCGAAAAGTCTTCATCAAGACCTATGGCTGCCAGATGAACGCCTACGATTCCGGGCGTATGGCGGACATCCTTGCGGCAGAGGGATTTTCTCCCGCCGAGCGCGCCGAAGATGCCGACCTGGTCCTGCTAAACACCTGCCATATCAGGGAAAAAGCCGCCGAGAAGGTCTACTCCGAGCTGGGCCGGCTGCGGGTGCTGAAGCAGGCGGCGCGGGCGGAAGGCCGCACGATGAAAATCGCCGTCGCCGGCTGCGTGGCGCAGGCGGAAGGCGCGGAAATTCTGAAGCGGGCGCAGGCAGTTGACGTGGTGGTCGGGCCGCAGAGCTACCACCGTTTGCCGCAGCTTCTCGCGGCGGAAAAGCGGGCGGTCGACACCGAATTCCCGGCGGAAAGCAAGTTCGCGAAGATTGAGTCGCTTGCGCCGCCAGTTGGCGCGCGTCTGGCCCAAGCGAGGCCAAGTCAGGCGAGCGCATTTCTCACCGTGCAGGAAGGTTGTGACCGCTTCTGCACCTTCTGCGTCGTGCCCTATACGCGCGGCGCGGAATTCTCGCGGCCGGTGGAGAAGATCGTCGCCGAGGCGAAGACGCTCGCCGCGCGCGGCGTGAAAGAGATCATGCTGCTCGGGCAAAACGTCAACGCGTTCCACGGCGGAGGCGCTGACGGAAAAACATGGCCGCTGGCAAGATTGCTCGCGCGGCTGTCGGAGATCGAGGGCCTGGCGCGGCTTCGCTACACCACCAGCCATCCGCGCGACATGAGCGACGATCTGATCGCCGCGCACCGCGACCTGCCGAAACTGATGCCCTATCTGCACCTGCCCGTGCAGTCCGGCTCCGACCGCGTGCTTCGCAAGATGAACCGCAAGCACGATCGCGGCTTCTACCTGCGGCTGGTCGAGAAACTGCGGCGCGCCCGCCCCGACCTTGCGCTGACCAGCGACTTCATCGTCGGCTTTCCCGGCGAGACGGAGGAGGATTTTTCCGGCACGCTGCGGCTGATCGAAGAGGTCGGCTATGCCGGCGCCTATTCATTCAAATATTCGCCGCGCCCGGGTACGCCGGCGGCCGACGATCCGGATCAGGGTCCCGAGCCGGAAAAATCCGAGCGGCTTTCTCGCCTGCAGGCGCTGATCGACACGCAGCAGCAGCGCTTCAATGCCGGCATGCTCGGGCTCGAGACGGACGTGCTCATCGAGCGGCGGGGCAAGAAACCCGGGCAGATGGTCGGGCGCTCGCCGTGGCTGCAGGCGGTGCACGTCGATGCGTCGGAAAATCTCGCGGCGGAAGTCGTGCCGGTCCGGATCCAGCGGATCGGAGCGAACAGCCTGTTTGGAACGTTGATCGGGGAACGAGTCCGAGAGAGGGCAATCGCCTGATGCAGGGCAAGCTTGGTTCTGTCTTTCCCGACAACCCCCAAGCTGTCATCCCGGTTTGCCGCGCAGCGGCAAGACCGGGATCCATGAACTCCGGCAACTCGCATTCGGATCGCCAACGATACGGCCTTCTCTTCCCGCGCCGTGTTTATGGGTCCCGGACTGGCGCTGACGCGCCATCCGGGATGACAAACCTGAAATGTCAGGGAGCGCTTTCCTGATGGCGCCGAGGACTGAGCCGAAGCGCGGCGAAACCGCCCGCGCCGACGCGTCGCAAAAATTCGACCTCGTCTTCGACAACAACCGCCTCGCCTCCGCACTCTACGGC
>JBGTLX010000798.1:0-1775 GCA_041743855.1 Rhizobiaceae bacterium
GGCGCTGCTCCGGCGCAGCCAAAGCGTGCCGATCGCCATCGACGAGGGCGCCTACACGCTGCAGGACGTGGGCAACATCGTCGCCGCCGGAGCCGCCGACGTGGTGCTGCTCGACCCGCACCAGGCGGGCGGCCTCTGGCAGGTGATCAAGGCCGCGGCGATCTGCGAGGCGCACGGGATTCCGGTCGGGCTGCATTCCGGCGCGGAGCTCGCGATCAGCCAGGCGGCCTACGTGCATCTCGCCGCCGCTATCCCGAACATAACGCTCGCCATCGACACCGAGCGGGCGTATCTCGCCGGCGACATCTCGGCGGAGCCGGCGCCGCTGGCGCATGGTCATTTCAAGGCTCCGCTGGCGCCGGGGCTTGGGGTCGACGTTGACGAGCGGCTGGTGGAGAGGTTCGCGGCGTCAGCGATAGAAGGCGCCTATCTCGATCCGGCCAAGCCCGGGTGGTTTCCTGTCAAGCCAACGTACTGATCAGACGCCCGAACTGGCTTTAACAGGCCACTGAATTAGTCGCTGGCCCGGAACAATGCCCTCCGGGCCAGCCGGGATCATCGGTGGGGACCGTGGTCTGTGGTCGCCATGTTCGGCGCTGAGTCCTCGGCCGCAGCGTCATGTTGCCAGCAACCGCGGCAGCCGGGCCAGATTGCAAGCCGCCATCGTGAGGGTGAACTGGGCGCCCACCCGCTTCACGCCCCGCAGCATGGTCTGCGCCATCGGCCCGACGGTCTTGGCCCAGCCGAACGGCTCCTCGATCTTCTTGCGTCGTTTCTGCGAAACCGCGTAGCCCGAATGCCGTGTGGTCCGGCCGTCGATTGCCGAGGATCTGGCCTTCTGCGCGACATGTGGCGTGACGCAGGCCTTCCGCAGATCGTCGACGAACGCCTCGACGTCATAGGCCTTATCGGCGCCCAGCGTCAGCCGTCGGGTCGAACCCGGCGAGTTGCGGTGGATCATGTCGAGCGCGGCTCGGCGTTCGGCATGGCCGTCGGCCTGCGTCTTCTCCGTCTGCACGATCAGTCCGTTGCGGTTCTCCGTCGAGGTGTGCCGGCATGAGCATGCTGAGCTTCTTTCGCCGGGGCCGCGACTTCGGCTCGGCCGCTACCGCCAAGGACCGGCAGCAAATCCTCCTGTCGCACGAGCGCGCCGACCGCTCGGGTCCGGACTACCTTCCGATGCTCCAGCGCGACATCCTGGAGGTCATCGAGCGCTATATGACGGTTGGCGGCGACAGCGTCGACATCAAGCTCGAGCGTTGCGACGATCTGTCGACGCTCGACATTAACATCGAGCTGACCGGCACGCCCGCGCTCCAGGCCCGCGGCGCCGCCTGAACCCCGCCGACGGGGGTCTCGGCTAGGCGGCGAGGTGCATGGCTGGATGGCCTTCGCCGTTCCGCGCCTGATGCGATTCACGACCCGGGCCTGGTTCCGGCGGCGATAGTGTATTTCAGCGCCTTCGCCACACGCAGCTTGGCTGAGGGAGCGGCACTGGCACAAGACGCCCGATCAGGTCCGGGCCGAGCAACGCGGCCTCGAAACCGAACCGGCGACGGTCGAACTGGCGGCGTAACCGGCGCAAACCGCTGTGGCGCCTGCACCGCCGATTAGCGGGGACCGCTCTTGCCAGTGGGGGGGAGTTGGGTCAGCGTAAACGCAATGCGACCTCGCCCAAGGCGCGGATCATGAGACAAGAGGACACACCGATGACATTTCACTTGACGACGCGCGCCTTTCTTCTGGCATCGGCTATGGCGCTTGCGCCTGCCGCC
>JBGTLX010000799.1:0-4278 GCA_041743855.1 Rhizobiaceae bacterium
ATGATGAAGGGATGCAACACGATCTTGCGCGCCACCCCGGCTGCAAGCTGCGCCGGCGGGCTCTTGTCGTCGCCCGACAGCGCCATCATCATCGGCGCGATGGCGAAATGCATGATGTTTTCAAAGCAGAAGATCAACGCCACCGGAACGGCTGCCTCCGGCCCGAACACCAGCAGCGCCAGTCCCGGCCCCATATAGCCGATGTTTCCGTAGGCCGACGCCAGCCCTTTGATGGTCGATTCGGCGATCTCGCCGCGCGACGCGACCACCGAGGCGACGAACATCAGCGAAAAAATCATGTAGGTGGAAAACACCGAGCCGAAGATGAACTTCCATTCGGTCAGCCGCTCGAATGGCGTTTTCGCCAGCAGTTGAAAGAACAGCGCCGGCAGCGCGACATAGATGATGAAGGTGTTCATCCATCCGAGCGCCTCCAGCGGCTGGCGCGTGATGCGGGCGACGAAGAAGCCGAGGAAGATCAGTCCGAAAAAGGGCAGGACCAGTCCGACGACATCCGACATCTGCTGCCTGCCCTGCGAAACCCTTATCGGGCGTAACCCGTTGTTTTAGCGTGCGTCAAGCAATACGGGATTGAATTGCGCCCGGCCTTGCGCCAAATACGGTCAAGGGACTGTGGAATGAACGATATGAAAACGGCTAAATTCGCGATCGGCCAAGTGGTGAAGCACCGTTTGTTTCCGTTTCGCGGCGTGATCTTCGACGTCGATCCGCAGTTCGCCAACAGCGACGAATGGTACGAGGCGATACCAAAGGATGTGCGCCCGCGCCGCGACCAGCCGTTCTATCATCTGCTGGCCGAAAACTCCGAAACCGAATACATCGCTTACGTTTCGGAGCAGAACCTGCTCGAAGACCAGTCCGGCCTGCCCGTGCGGCATCCGCAGCTTCGCGAATTTTTCGACAAGACGGCGGACGGGCGGTATGCGCCCAAAGACCGCGCCCGCCACTGATATTCACCTGATGGCGGCCTGCAAACGGCCGGTTTCCACGCTTCCGCGTTCATGTACCACCATAGCTTGAGCCATCACAAAAAAGCGGGGCATGCCCCGCTTTTTTTCAAACTTTTGAAGGCGGCAATCAGTTGCCGGCTTTCGCCTTGTCCTGCTCGTCCTTGAGCTTCTTGGCGAAATCCTCATTGTTCTTGCTGACGAATTCCTGAAGCTTCTTCTGCCTGTCCTCGATGTCGGACTGCTGCAGCGGAGCGCCGTCGAACGCGCCGGTGAAGCCGGCAAGCGAGACCTTGATCGGGTTAGGCTGATTCTGGGAGTTGACCGAGGTCAGCGTCAGTTCCGAGCCCTTCTTGAACGAAGCGACCAGCCCGTCAGACAATTGCGCCTCGGCAATGCAGCGGTCCGGGAAGCAGAGCACGTAGTCCAGCTTCTGGGTTTTCCCGCCATCGATCTGAAGACCAATGCCTGGAGGCACCAGGCGGCCCGTCGGCACGGTGACCTGGAACAGCTTGCGGTTGACCTTGCCTTTCAGTTCGAGAAGGCTGACGCCCGTCACAACCTGGCCGGTGGTGGCGGTCACGATATGCTGGACGTTGCAAATGTCGACGTCCTGCTGCTTGGCGCAGGCCTTGAACCAGCCCTGTGGCGGCTGTGGCGGCTGCTGCTGGGCAAAGGAGGACGCCGAACCGGCGGCCAGCATCCCGAACGCCCCGGCCGCCAAGACCGAAAAACGATACATGTCGGTTTTCAGGCTCATCATCTCGTCAAATTCCTCTCGAATAATCCGCGCCGGCATCGGTGCCGTGTGTGCGTGCTACCTGTTGCGCAAATGAGGCAACAGAATGACTCCTGACGGCGTGTTACACTGCGGCGGGGGGCTAATCCAGCTTAAAGCAAGCAATCACGGGGCGAAATGCCCGACAGAAGGTGTCTTGCCCGCGTTAATGGGGTAATCACGTCCGAATCGATTTGTTGAGCTGGAGGCGGACGATGCGCCGTATGGTTTTGGGCCTTGCTTTGGCCTTGACGACTGTCGCAATGGCCGAACAGCCTGTGTTGGCCGAGCCTTCGCACGCCATCGCCATGCATGGCGAGCCGGCGCTCGCAGCCGGGTTCGAGCATTTGCCCTATGCCGATCCCGAGGCGCCCAAGGGCGGACGCATCAACTATGCCTGGCCGGGCACATTCGACAGCATCAACCCGTTCATCGTGCAGGGCAGCGGCGCGCGCGGCAGCATCGACCTGATCTTCGGCAACAACGTCTTCGAAACGCTGATGCAGCGTTCGGCCGACGAGCCGTTTACGCTCTATCCCCTGCTGGCCAAAACCGTCGAGACTGATGACCAGCGCAGCTTCGCCGAATTCACGCTCGACCAACGCGCAAAATTTTCCGACGGCAAGCCGGTCACCCCGGAAGACGTGATGTTCACGCTGGAGCTGCTTCGCGACAAGGGGCTGCCGCGCTACGGCGTCACGGCCAGCAAGATCGCCAAAATGGAAAAAATCGGCGAGCAAGGCGTCCGGTTTACGTTCAAGGAGCCGGATCGGGAATTGCCGCTGATTCTCGGGCTGCTGCCGATCCTGCCGAAACATGCGATCGACGCGGCGACCTTCGACAAGTCGACCTTGAAGCCGATGATCGGCAGCGGACCCTACAGGCTTGAAAACGTGCGTGCGGGCGATTCCCTCACTTTCAAGCGCAATCCGGACTATTGGGCGAAGGATCTGCCCTCGAAACGCGGCCTCGACAATTACAACGAGATCGGACTGACCTACTACCGGGACGAGAACGCCATGTTCGAGGCGTTCAAAAAAGGCCTGGTCGACGTTTTCATCGAACAGAACAGCGGACGCTGGGCTGCGGACTATGACTTTCCGGCGGTAACCAATGGCGACATCGTCAAGGAGACATTCGACACAAGGATGCCGTCCGGAATGTTCGGCATCGTGATGAACACGCGTCGGCCTGTCTTCCAGGATATCGCGCTTCGCACCGCGCTGACCAGCCTGTTCGATTTCGAATGGGCAAACCGCAGCCTGTTTTCCGGATCCTACACGCGCACCAAGAGCTTTTTCGACAATTCCGACCTGTCGTCCTCCGGGCATGCGGCAAGCGATGCGGAAAAAGCGCTGCTTGCCCCCTTCCCCGGCGCGGTCACGCCGGAGGTTATGAGCGGCGCCTGGAAACCGCCGGCTTCAGATGGCAGCGGCCAGGATCGCGCTTTCCTGAAGGCGGGATTCGAAAAGCTACGAAGCGCGGGGTACAGCTTGAAGAACGGCCGGATGACTGGGCCGAGCAGTGCGCCGCTTGCCTTCGAGATCATGCTGAAGGGCAACGAAAACGAACAGGTCGCAGTCGCCTTCCAGCAGACATTGCGGAAAATCGGCATCGAAGTCAGCATTCGCTCCGTCGATGCGGCGCAGTTCCTGCAACGGCAGATCAACTATGATTTCGACGCACTGTTTTTCAATTATGCGCCGTCTCTGTCACCCGGCGTCGAGCAGGTGTCGCGCTGGGGTTCGGCGGCGCGCGACAGCCCGGGCACCTTCAACTACGCCGGCGTCGCCAATCTGGCCGTGGACGCCATGATCGAGGCCGTCATCAATGCCAGGACGCGGCCGGAATTCATCGAAGCGGTGCGGGCCTATGACCGGGTTCTGCTGAGCGGCGCCTACGTCATCCCGCTCTATTTCCGCCCGCAGCAATGGCTTGCGCATTGGAAACACATCGCGCGGCCGGCAATGATTCCCTTGCAGGGTTCGCAGCTGCCGACATGGTGGCGCGAACCCGATTAGGATGCGCCGAAAGGATAGCGCCATGACAACCGTCTCGGTGGATGTCGTCTCGGACGTTGTCTGCCCCTGGTGCTATATCGGCCAGAAGCGGCTCGACAGAGCGGTCGCCGCGTTGCCGGACATCGCCGTCGACATACGCTGGCGGCCGTTCCAGCTCGATGCGACCATCCCGCCCGAAGGCAAGAGCCGCAGGGAGTATCTGCTGGCAAAATTCGGCAGCGAGGAGCGGATAGCCGAGATTTATGCGCGCATCGAAGAGGTCGGCGCCGACGAGGGCATCCACTTCGACTTCGACGCCATCAAGGTTTCGCCGAACACGCTCGACGCGCATCGCGTGCTGCGCTGGGCGGGCTCTGGGGGACCGGGCGTCCAGCATGCGCTGAAGCAGCGTCTGCTTCGGCTCTATTTCGAGGAGGGAATGAACATCGGCGACCATACGGTGCTGATCCAGGCGGCGCGCGACAGCGGCATGGACGCCGCCGTGGTCGAGGCCCTGCTGCCGACCGACGCC
>JBGTLX010000800.1:0-2839 GCA_041743855.1 Rhizobiaceae bacterium
GCCTTCGCCGCCTCGACCTGGCCCACATCGACCGCCTGGATTCCTGCCCGGAAAATCTCGGCGACGAAGGACGAATAGGCGATGGTCAGCGCGATGATCGCCCGCCACAGCAGCGACACGTCGCGCACCTGCATCGGCTCGATCATGCCTGCCGCCTGCAGCGGATAGGAAACCCAGTTCCAGAAAACCACGAAGGCCGGCGCGCCGACGAAAGCGATCCAGAACAGCAGCACGAGAATGGGGATGCCGCGCACGATCTCGACATAGAAGCGCGCACCCTGACGCAGCCAGACCGAGCCCGACAGTCCGAGCAACGCCACGCCGAGACCAAGTGCGGACGCCAGCGCATAGCCGACCAGCGTGACGAACACCGTGATGCCGATGCCCTTGGCGACGATCGCAAAAACCTGCGCATAAATGTCGCTGACCGCGATCGACAAAGCCGCGGCGAGCGCGATGGCGACGGCGGCCGCCAGCCACCAGGGGAAGTCCTTCTTGTGAGCCGCAGTCTGCAGGAGCATCAGCGAAGGAAAGATCCCCTCACGCGTTTACTCGCCCATCTTGTAGTCGAGGAACCACTTCTTGTTGAGCGCCTCAATCGCCCCGTCGGCCTTCATGGCAGCAATCGCCGCATTGACGGGCGCCACCAGATCCGAGCCTTTGGGGAAGATGAAGCCGAAATCCTCGGTGCCGAGCGGTCCGCCGGTCAGTTTCAGCCCGCCGCCCGAGGCGTCGACATAGCCCTTGCCGGCAGTGCCGTCGGTCAGCACCATATCGACATCGCCCGATTTTAGCGCCTGCACGGTCGCGCCGAACGTCTCGAACAGTTTTATGCGCGGGTTGGCTTCGTTGCCATCCAGCACGCTGTAGACGGCGGTGTAGAAGGGCGTCGTGCCGGCCTGCGCACCGACCAGCCCGTCACTGAACGCGCCGAAACTCTTGGCGTCGGTGAAACGGGTCTCGTCGCCGCGCACCAGCATGAACTGTTCCGAGCGCATATAGGGATCGGAAAAGTCGACCTTCGCCTTGCGGTCGTCTTTGATGGTGATGCCGGTCATGCCGATCTGGTACTGGCCGTCGGAGACCGCCTGGATCATCGCATCCCAGGACGTGTTCTGGTACTCGACCTTGGCGTTGAGCCGCTTGGCGATCTCGTTCATCGCATCGTATTCCCAGCCGATCTGCTCGCCGTTTTTCGGGTCGACGAATTGTAGGGGCGGATAGGCGTTTTCCGTCACCACGACGATGGCCTTGCCGCCAAGGTCGGGCAAAGCCTGCGCCATAACCGCACCGGGCGCGAACAATGCAGCCAGCGTGGTCAGCAAAAATTTGAAGCCTGTCATGGAAAACTCCTCGAACGATCCGCCCGGCGCGCCAGTATTGGCGCCGACTTTATCCGTCCCCTATGCGCTTGCAAGCCGCAGCCTTGGCGACGCGATATCGGTCATGCGATGACATGGAGTTCGGCGCGGTCGTCCCGGGTGAGGCGCGCTTGGCTGTAGCGGACGCGTCCACTTTTGCTCTCCCTCAGACACAAAAAAGCGGCCGAAGCCGCCTTTTCGAAATTCGATGACCGGATTACTCGGCTGCTGCGGTCTCGGCGGCCTTCGCCTCGGCTGCCTTTGCCGCCTCGGCTTCGTCGGCCGCCTTCTTCTCGGCTGCATCCTGAGCCGCCTTTTCGGCGGCCAGCGCCTGCGCGGCGGCGACCTTCTCGGCCTCGATCCGCGACTTTTCGGCGTTCAGCGCATCACGCTCGGAATCGTTGAGCTTGCGGGCGCGAACCCCGGTGTTCTCGACGATACGGGCCGACTTGCCGCGACGGTCGCGCAGATAATAGAGTTTTGCCCGGCGGACCTTGCCGCGGCGCACGATCTCGACGCCCTCGACCATCGGCGAATAGACCGGGAACACGCGCTCGACGCCCTCGCCATAGGAAATCTTGCGGACGGTGAAATTCTCCTGAAACCCGGCGCCGGCGCGGGCGATGCAAACGCCCTCATAGGCCTGGACGCGGGTGCGCGTGCCTTCGTTGACGCGCACCTGGACGCGGACGGTATCGCCCGGCTGGAACTGCGGCAGCGTACGCTTGGCTTCGATTTTTGCGGCCTGTTCGGCCTCGATCTGACGAATTATGTCCATCGAAAAAAGTCCTTTTCTTGCTTCTCGACAGCCAGAGCGCCCGGCGCTTGCCTCGCAGTTCAAAGACCACTCGGCTATGTCTTTTGCGCCAGAGGCGGCTTAAGACAGGGGCGAATTCACCGTTCTTATTGACGGATCCGGGCAATTTTCCAGCCCGGTGGCGCGGCCATACACGCTTCCGGGCCGATTGTCACCTCATGCGGTCTATTTTTCGCGCGTCCCCGGCAGCGTATGCGCCGCCAGCAAATCCGGCCGCCGCGTTCTGGTAAGCTCTTGCGACTGCTCACGCCGCCAGTCCGCGATTTTTTGGTGATTTCCCGAGATCAGCATTTCGGGAATGGGGCTGCCCTCGAACAACTGCGGCCTCGTATAATGCGGATGTTCGAGCAGTCCGTTCTCGAAGCTTTCCTCGCCGCCGGAACTGTCGTTGCCCATCACGCCAGGTAGCAGCCTCACGATGGCGTCGAGCAGGACCAGGGCGGCCGGTTCGCCGCCCGACAGGATGAAATCGCCGATGGATACTTCTTCGAGGCTCCGCGCGTCGATCACCCGCTGGTCGACGCCCTCGAACCGTCCGCAGACGATCACTGCGCCCGGCCCCGCGGCAAGATCGCGAACCCGCGCCTGCGTCAGCGGCGTTCCGCGCGGGCTCATCAGCAAACGCGGCCGCCCGTCGCCCTCGGGCGAGGCTTGGTCGATC
>JBGTLX010000801.1:0-3922 GCA_041743855.1 Rhizobiaceae bacterium
GGCGACCTGGGCCAATGCCTGCGGCGCGTTCGCGGTATCGCGGCTGCTCTGCTCGCCCGAATATCCGACTTTCGAGGAGCTGCAATTCTTTCTCGCCAACGGCAGCAGGCATCATGTGCTGCGCAAGGATTCTGAGATCAACCATATCCACTGGGCGACGACGCGGCGACGCGACATCCCGTCGATGATGGCGCTGGCAATCGACCACCGCGTGCAACTGGAAGACATCGCCGAACGCGTAAAAGCCGATCCGGCGAAAATCCGCGGTTTCAAGGTGCTGGCTGTGAAGGCTGCGGCTCGGGTCGCAAAGGGCCGCGACGGCTACGGCATGCTGATCGACGAAAAGCTCGGCCGCGACGCGATGTTCGAATTCGCAAGACATCCGTTTGCGTGGCTCGGCCGGCCGGTCGAGTTGCCGGGCTCGCGGCCGCTGCGCTTCGAGTTTTCGCAGGACATCGGCTCGCAGCTTGCCGAATGGCCGGTCGACCACTGCATCAAATGCCTGTGCTTCTATCATCCGGACGACCCGGCGGAGCTGAAGGGTGAGCAGCAGGAAAAGCTGAAAACGCTGTTCGAGGCAGCGCGAAAGGTTGGCCGGGAATTGCTGGTCGAGATCATCGCCGGCAAGCACGGCAGCGTCGACGACGGCACAATCGCGCGGGCGCTAGACGAGCTTTACGCGATAGGCATCAAGCCGGACTGGTGGAAGCTGGAGCCGCAGGCGTCGGCGGCGGCTTGGCGGAACATCGAGGCCGTGATCGCGACCAACGACCCGTGGTGCCGGGGCGTCGTGATGCTCGGGCTGGAAGCGCCCGAGGGCGAATTGCGCGCCGCCTTTGCGATTGCGGCGGGCGCGCCGGTTGTCAAGGGTTTCGCCGTCGGGCGCACCATCTTCGTCAACGCCGCTGAACAATGGCTGGCGGGCAAAATGTCGGACGAGGCGGCGATCGCCGATATGGCAGAGCGGTTCCAGGCGCTGACCGAAGCCTGGCTTGCCGTGCGAGACCGGAAAGCGGCATAGAGGACCGGGAGGAATTTTTGTCATGACCAAAACCATCCGCCTGACCATGGCGCAGGCGCTGACCCGCTTTCTCGCCCGCCAGATGACCGAGATCGACGGCAAGACGCTGCCGATCTTCGGCGGCGTGTGGGCGATCTTCGGCCATGGCAATGTCGCCGGCATCGGCGAGGCGCTGTATCAGGTGCGCGACGAGTTGCCGACCTTTCGCGCGCATAACGAGCAGGCCATGGCGCATGCGGCGATCGCCTACGCCAAGGCGAATTTCCGCCGCCGCTTCATGGCCGCGACAAGCTCGATAGGTCCCGGCGCGACCAACATGGTGACGGCGGCCGCGCTGGCGCATGTCAACCGGCTGCCGCTACTGCTGCTGCCGGGCGACGTCTTCGCCAACCGCATTCCCGATCCGGTGCTGCAGCAGATCGAGGATTTTTCCGACGGCACGGCCTCGGTCAACGACTGCTTTCGGCCGGTGTCGCGCTATTTCGACCGCATCGAACGGCCGGAACAGATCATCGGCGCGCTGAACCGGGCGATGCAGGTGCTGACCGACCCGGCCGAGTGCGGGCCGGTGACCCTGTCGCTGTGCCAGGATGTGCAGGCCGAGGCCTATAATTATCCGGAAAGCTTCTTCGAGAAGCGGGTGTGGACGCAGCGGCGTCCAAGACCCGACCGCGCCGAGCTGGCCGCGGCAGCTAAGGCGCTGAAGGAGGCAAAAAAACCGCTGATCATTGCCGGCGGCGGCGTGCTTTATTCGCAGGCTTCGGGCGAACTGTCGAAATTCGCCGACACCGCGGGCATTCCGGTCTGCGAGACGCAAGGCGGGAAATCCGCGCTGCCCGACGACCATGCGCTGAACATGGCGGCGGTCGGCGTCACCGGCACATCGGCGGCGAACCAGCTTGCCGAACAGGCGGATGTCATCCTCGCGGTCGGCACAAGGCTGCAGGATTTCACCACTGGGTCGTGGTCGCTGTTCAAGGATGCCGGCAAGACGATCATCGGGCTCAATGTGCAGGCCTTCGACGCCGGAAAACACCGGGCGCTGCCGCTGGTGGCCGACGCGCGCGAAGGTCTTGTCGAACTCGCTGCCGCGATTGCCGGCTACAAGGCTCCGGCCGCGTGGACCGCCGACGCCAAGGCCGGCAAGACGGAATGGCAGGCCGACGCCGGCAAGGTCACCGCCTCGACCAACGCCGAACTGCCCTCGGACGCGCAGGTGATCGGCGCGGTGCAACGCGCCATGGGTGCGGGCGTGACGCTGCTGCACGCAGCGGGCGGACTGCCGGGCGAACTCCACAAATTGTGGCAGGCCGGCGCGCCCGGCTCCTACCACGCCGAATACGGTTTTTCGACCATGGGGTACGAGATCGCCGGCGGGGTCGGAGTCAAGATGGCCAGGCCCGACGAGGAGGTCGTCGTCATGGTTGGCGACGGTTCGTATCTGATGATGAATTCCGAGATCGCCACGTCGGTCATGCTCGGCCTCAAACTGACGATCGTGCTTCTCGACAATCGCGGCTATGGCTGCATCAACCGGCTGCAGATGGCCACCGGCGGGGCCAATTTCAACAATCTTCTCAAGGATGCGCGCCACGAGACAATGCCCGAGATCGACTTTGTTGCGCATGCCGCGAGCCTCGGCGCGATCGCCGAAAAGGCCGCGTCCATAGCCGGGCTGGAATCAGCGCTCGCCAGGGCCAAGACGAACCCGCGCACGACGGTGCTGGTCATCGACACGGACCCGCTGGCCTCGACCGAGGCGGGCGGGACATGGTGGGACGTGGCCGTGCCGGAGGTGAGCGCAAGAGCCGAGGTGCGCGCGGTGCGCAAGGCCTATGAGAAAAGCCTCGCATTGCAGCATGTCGGAGACTGATCGCCTTGACCAAGGATTCCGAGCACCCATTCTTTCGGCCGCTGTGGCGGCGCATCGCGGTCGTCGCGGTGTGCCTGGTCTGGGCCGGTGTCGAATTCTGGAACGGCTCGGACGGCTGGGGCATGGCGGCGCTGGGCTTTGCCGCGTACGGGGTGTGGCAATTCTTTTATCTCTACTCGCCGCCACCGGAAGCCGACCCGGTCGAACCCGAGAACAAGGAGTAGCTACTTGCCCGATCTGCTCGTGAAGGCGGCTGGCGGCGAGGGCCGCATCGTCAACGTGACGCCCGAAAACGCCGGCTGGACCTATGTCGGCTTCGACCTGCACAGGCTGCGCAAGGGTCAATCCGTGTCAGGCACGACCGGCGACAGGGAAGCCTGCCTCGTTTTCGTTACCGGCAAGGGAACAACTACTGCCGGGGGCAAGATTCTTGGGATTTTGGGCGAACGCATGTCGCCCTTCGAGGGAAAACCGTGGTCGGTCTATGTGCCGCAAGAATCCGACTGGGCGGTGACGGCGCAGACCGATCTCGAACTGGCCGTCTGCACCGCACCCGGCCTCGGCGGCGGACACGCGGTCCGGGTGATTTCGCCCGACGATGTCGGCCAGGAAGTGCGCGGCAAGGGCTCCAACACGCGGCATGTCACCAACATCCTGCCCGAAGGCGAGCCGGCGGATTCGCTGCTCGTGGTCGAGGTGATCACGCCTTCCGGCAACAGTTCGAGCTATCCGCCGCACAAGCACGACCAGGACAATCTTCCGCACGAATCCTATCTGGAAGAGACCTATTATCACCGCCTGAACCCGCCGCAGGGTTTTGCCTTCCAGCGCGTCTATACGGATGCCGACGAGAATGACGACCGGTCGCTCGACGAGGCGATGGCTGTTGAAGACGGCGACGTGGTGCTGGTGCCGAAGGGCTATCACCCCTGCGCCACCTGCCATGGCTACGATCTCTATTACCTCAACGTGATGGCCGGGCCGAAGCGGACCTGGAAGTTCCGCAATGCGGCGGAGCACGAGTGGCT
>JBGTLX010000802.1:0-4899 GCA_041743855.1 Rhizobiaceae bacterium
ATTTCGAGCTTTCCATTGCGCCGGAAGGTCGCCATGGCTCGGCGCAACTTGTCAGCGTCGCTTGGCGAGAAGCCGCCGATGTCGATGGCAATCTTCATCGCCTGCTCTTGGAACAGCGGTACGCCGAGCGTCCTCCCAAGAATGATTTCCATTTCCGGATGATGATACTCTATTTTTTCCAGCCCCTGGCGGCGGCGGAGATAGGGATGAACCATATCACCCTGGATCGGTCCCGGGCGGACGATCGCCACTTCGATGACCAGATCATAGAATTTGCGAGGCTGTAGCCGCGGCAGCATCGACATCTGCGCGCGTGATTCGATCTGAAAGACTCCAAGCGTATCGGCCCGGCAGATCATGTCGTAAACGCGTTGATCCTCCTTAGGCATCATCGCCAGGTCGATGATGCGCTCGCCTTGCAGGTTCCTTGCATCATAGTGGCGGTTCAGCAATGCAAAGGCGCGGCTCAGGCAGGACAGCATGCCGAGCGCCAGCACATCGACCTTTAGAATGCTGACGGCATCAAGATCGTCCTTGTCCCATTCGACCATCTTGCGCTCGTCCATGGCCGTCTTGATGATGGGGACGATCTCGTCGAGCCGATCGTTGGTGATGACGAAGCCGCCGACATGCTGGGACAAATGGCGTGGAAACTCCATGATCTCGTTGGCGCGGTCGATGACATGCCGCGACAGCGGATCGGCTTGGTCCAGCCCGCCCGCTTTTGCTTCCGTTTCGCCGAGTGTCGCAGACCACCAGCCCCAGAGTGAACCTGAAAGGGCTCCTTGCACATCATCCGAAAGTCCCATTGCCTTGGCGACTTCGCGAAGCGCGGATCGGCCTCGATAGCTGACGACGGCTGCGGCAAGCGCGGTACGTTTGGCGCTATACTTCTTGTATATGTACTGCATGACCTCTTCGCGCCGCTCATGCTCGAAATCGACATCGATATCCGGCGGTTCATCGCGTTCAATGGAAATGAACCGCTCGAAAAGCACTTCTGTCATGTCGGGATTCACGTCGGTGATATGGAGGCAATAGCAGATCACCGAATTGGCCGCGGAGCCGCGTCCCTGACAGAGGATCTTTATGTCGTCCGATCGCGCGAAGCGAACGATGTCATGGACCGTCAGGAAGTATCGCGCGTATTTCTTGTAATCAACGATCGCTAGCTCGTGCCGGATAAGCTTATCGACCTTTTCAGGAACGCCGGAGGGATAGCGCTTCCCTGCCCCTTCCCAGGTCAGCCGCTCCAGTTCCGTCTGCGGATCGACGCCTTCTTCCGTCGTCTCCTCCGGATAATTGTGCTTGAGCTCGTTCAGGGAAAACGACAGGCTTTCCGAAAACCTCAGCGTCTCGTCCAGCGCCTCCGGATAATTGCGGAAGAGGCGCGACATTTCTGACCCTGGCTTCATGTGCCGCTCGGCATTGGCGGCAAGCTCATAGCCAGCCTTGGCGACCGGCACATTGAGGCGTATCGCGGTCAGCACATCCTGAAGCGGCCGTCGATCTGGAACGTGGTAAAGCACGTCGTTGACCGCCATAAGCGGCATGCTTGCCGCATCGGCCAGCACCGCCGCCTGGTTCAACCTGAAGCGATCGTTTCCGCAATAGGCGGGCGAGACGGCGAGACGGATGTCCTTTCCGAAACGATGTCTCAACCCGCGCAGGAGCGTCAGCGTCCGATCGTTGGCGGCCATCATATCCGGCAGGACTGCAAGCGAGAGCAAATCGCCCCATTCCAGAAGATCGCTCCGCTTCAGTAGGGTTTTTCCCTTTTCTGTTTCTGGACGCAGATTGGCCTGGGTCAGCATCCGGCACAGATGCCCCCAGCCCTTGCGGTCCTGCGGATAGGCGAGGACGTCGGGAGTCCCGTCGCAAAAGACGAGCCGACAGCCGGGATGATAAGGAAGCGTAACTGGCTCGGCATTCTTCGTCAGCTTTATGTGCTTGGACTGGCTCCATGCGCGCACCACTCCTGCAACAGTGTTTCGGTCGGCAAGTCCCATTGCGGCATGGCCGAGAAGGCGGGCGGTGAAGACGAGCTCTTCGGGCTTCGATGCGCCGCGCAGAAACGAGAAATTCGACTGGACGGCGAATTCGACATAGGCCGGCTGCACCGCCGCGTTCATGCGGAAAAGCCCTGTAGGTACCAACGTGGGCTTGTGTCTTGAACACCATACAGCCCTTCCCGGTAAAGCCAGTAACGATGACCGTCCGAATCCTCGACGCGAAAATAGTCCCTGGTCTGGGCTTCCTTCCCCTGCCGCCACCATTCCGGTGCAATGCGTTCAGGACCCTCCGCGCGGGCGACATGATGCGAGGCTCGTCGCCAGCGGAAATGCGGCGGCGGCCCTTCCGGTACCTCGGTCGCCGGAACCTCGATCTGCTCGGGGTGGGAGAAGAGGCGCAGCGGGCGTTCCGGCCGAGAGCCGTAGAGCAGATTCCGGCCGGGCCTCGGAGGCTCGGCTCTTTCGGGCTTCGTCTCGTCAAAGGAGACGAGCATCGCCGCCCGCTCTGGCAAATGACTCTCGACAAGCATCGGCTTCAGCAAGGCCTCCCGGCCCAGACGCGCCCGCACCCGGTCGGCAAAAAGTGCGATGTCCCCGTCACCGGATATCGTTTCCCCGGTGAGATCGCCCTGCCCGGTTTCGAACCGCGCCGTGGAGAAGGCTGAAAGACGGACGAGATCGAAACCATAACCCGCGTCGATGCCCGTTTCGAGTGCGGCCAGCTTCTCGTGGAAAAGCTTTCTGATGAGGCGCGGCTCGCGCATGGGCATCGACGCGCCGACCGAGACGCGGCTCACAGCACCGTCCACCCGGAACAGGAAAAGCTCCAGCATCCGGGCGCCTTCACCGCGCCGTTCGAGATCTTGCTTGAGGCTCGCGGAAAGCAGAAGCACAAGACGTTCTATGTCCTCCAGCAGCCCTATGGGTTCGACGAGATGCCGCTCCACCGAAAGCGGCGCGATCTGCATGCGTGGCGATATCACCTCTTCGATTTTTCCCAGCGCCTGGTCGAGTCTGACCAGCAGCGCCGCGCCGAAACGGCGGACAAGCGGGGCGCGGGGCGAGGCCATCACCGAGCCAACGGTGCGCAGGCCGACGCTTTCCAGACCGGCGCGCATGCCTGGATCGATCCGCAAGGCGGCAAGCGGAAGCGGCTCCAAAAAATCTTCCTCTCGCCCCCGGTCGAGAATGCCGTTTCCGGATGAAAACCGCGCCGTCGCCCAGGCCGTCCCGGGCGTGGAGGCGAGGCCGGCACGGACGCAAAGACCCTGGCTGAAAAAACGCGAGACAATGTCGGCCAGCATCGAGCGCTCGCCACCGAAAAGGTGGGCGCAGCCGGTGATGTCGAGGAACAGGCCGTCGGTTCCATCGAGCGCCACCAGTGGCGTGTAGCGGTCGCACCAGTCGGCCAGGGTCTCGATCAGCCTTCGGTCGGCGTCCGGATCGGCCTCGATGATTTCGATCGAAGGATACATGGCGCGCGCATCCGCAATGCCCATGCCGCGCTTCAGCCGCAGCGCCTCGGCCTGTTCATCCAAGGCGGCGATGCGCTGGGAATTCTTCTCCTGGTGACTGACGACCAGCGGCGGGTTCCTCGGACCAGAACGCCAGGAGCGTCCCAGTCTTTGTCGCAACACGCGTTCGGTGCTGAGATGCGGGAACCATAGGGACAGGATTCTCCGCCCGTCTTTCCTGAAAACTGCGGTCATGGGGATTCCATTCCAGCGTGAATTGCGTTGGCGGTGCGGTTCGGTTCTTGCTGACGGCCACGGTGAAGCCCGGCGGGCCGATCGAACGGGCGAGCGAACCTTGGAAGGTGCGCCGCAAGCCGGCTGGCGCGGAGGATACGACGAGCCGGACAGGCGCTGCGGTCGGCTCCGCGCGGGCGGCATGGCGCAGCAGGAATACAGGCCGCCCGGCATCGTTGGCCCGGCGGTGTAGCCGCCGCGTCGCCGTGAGGTCCAGCCGTGCAGGGTTGCCGCGGATCTCCAGAAAAACCGCAGAAAACCCTTTAAGCCGTGCGGCTTCCTCGGCGATCCACAGCGCATCGGCAAGCTTCCGCGCCTGCGCGACCATCAGCCGTGCGGGATCGGTCGCACAGAGCATCTGCATTCCCAGCGCATAGGGAAAGCCGGCCTCGCGGAAGATTTCCGTGGTCCCGATCCACAGCACCGGGGCCGTTTCGACATCAAGAGCCGAGCTTGCGAGCGCCAGCACGAAGCCGGCCACGGCTGCCGCGTCGCGTGTTGACGGGCCTTGGACTTCCGTGAGCGCCGCGCGCGGCAGGCCGCCACCAAGGGTTGCGTCGAAGCGTTCTACGCCGGTGGCGAGAAAACCGTAGTCAGGCGCGAGAAGTCCGTGCCCGCGAAGGCTTATCGCCTCGCTGCCGGTCGAATCCTCTTTGTCGCCGCCGAGATGTTCGGCAAGCCGGCCCTCGATCTTCGCGATTTTGTGACGCAGCGAGCAAACGGTCTCCTGCGCCACGGCGGATATCGCCATGACCGTCATTCTTTCCAGCAATTGTTCCTGTTATGTTCCTATAGATTCCAGAGCCTCCCTGCAGAGTCAAGTGCAAGATGGGAGAATTTATTCCTGAATAATGCCGAGGAGGACCGGCGGAATGGTTTTTTACCCTGCGCGCGCAAAGGCCTCGAAACGCCGCGCCCGAACGGCTATATGCCCTACAAAGGAAAAAGAATGGCACGCATCTACCAATCCCGAACATGGCAGGACCAGCTGTCGCCCTCGATCGAGGAGATGGAGTTCATGGCGCTCGAAGCCTATGCTCATCTGCCCGAGGAATTCCGCGTCCTGACCGGCGAGATCGTCATCCAGTTCGCCGAGTTCCCGACCGATGAGATCATGGACGATCTGTCCCTTGAGACGC
>JBGTLX010000803.1:0-6919 GCA_041743855.1 Rhizobiaceae bacterium
GCCAATCCCCGCCACGCGGAAATCACAATTCGGTTCAACATGCGGACGAATTGCCGATGCGCCATCGCGCGGCGGGAAAGACTGCCGGAGCCTTGCCATGTACAGCGCCGTGACGCGCAACATCACTGTCAATGTCGAGCCGTTCTATCTGGACGATCGCTCGAACCCGCCCGAGAACCGCTATGTCTGGGGCTACCGCGTGACCATCGACAACCAGTCCGACGATCCGGTGCAACTCCTGTCGCGCTACTGGCGGATCACAGACGGCGCTGGCCGGGTGGAGGAGGTGCGCGGCGCGGGGGTTGTCGGCGACCAGCCCGAGCTCAACCCCGGCGACAGCTATCAATACACGTCGGGCTGCCCGCTCTCGACCCCGTCCGGCTTCATGGTCGGCAGCTACACGATGCGCGGCAAACAGGGCGAGCTGTTCGACATCGCCATCCCAGCCTTTTCGCTGGACCTGCCGGGGCCGAAGAGGGTGGTGAATTAGCGCCCCCTCACGCTCCCTCCACAAACTCCGCCGGGTCGAAATCGTACTCAGTCGAGCAAAACTCGCAAGCGACGCGGATGCGGCCGTCCTCGGTGCTGTCGGCGATTTCTTGCGCCGTGAAGCCGCCAAGAATGCCCCGGATTTTTTCCTGCGAGCAGGTGCAGTCGTCGGCGACCCGCACGCCCTCGAACACGCGCACGCCGTGCTCGTGGAACAGCCGATAGAGCAGCCGCTCCGGTTCGATCGTCGGATCGATCAGTTCGGTCGGCTCCACCGTGCCGACCAGCGCCTGCAATTCCAGCCAGGAATTGTCGACCGGCCCGTTGTCCAAAGATGCGGGATCGCCGTCGCCGCCTGGCAGATCGGGCATACGTAGCCGCTCCGGCGCCTGCGGCAGGAACTGCGCCAAGAGGCCGCCGGCACGCCAGTGGTCGCGCGCTCCGCCCGGCGCGGGCAGAACGAGCTTGCCCACCGAGAGGCGAACCTCGGTCGGGATCTGCTCCGACTGGCGGAAATAGGTTTTCGCCGCCTCTTCCAGCGACGTTCCGTCGAGCGGCACGATGCCCTGGTAGCGCTGCGACTCCTCGCCCTGATCGATGGTCAGCGCCAGCACACCGACGCCGAGAAGGGTTTGCGGCGACGCGTCGCCGGCCGCAATCAGCAGATTCAGCCGGTCGGCGTCGAACCGCGCATAGGCGCGCAGCGAACCGGGCGTGGTGAAATCGACGACCAGCATGTCGACCGGGCCGTCGGTGCGCGTCTGCAGGATGAACTTGCCGTCGAATTTCAGCGACGTGCCGAGCAGCACGCTGACCACGCAGGCTTCCGCCAGCAGCCGCGCCACCGGCTCCGGATAGGCGTGCCGTTCGAGGATCTGGTCGAGCAGGGGTCCAAGTTGCACCACGCGGCCGCGCACGTCGAGCGGGCCGACCTCGAACGGCACGACATGATCGTCGCCGGCAAAGCCGATCTCGCCCAGTGTTCTCTGTGTTTCAGCCATGTGACCAAATCCCGTCCGGCCCCGTTCCGGTCCAGCGCTCAGGCCGAAGTTCCGAAATCAGGCAGTCTCGATAGTGAATGAAGTTGATTGGACCGAAATAAGCACGCAACCAGGCTGAATCAAGCTCCGGGCGCCCCGAGGCACCAGGCAAGCACCGCCTTCTGCGCGTGCAGGCGGTTTTCCGCCTCGTCGAACACCACCGAATGCGGCCCGTCGATCACCTCGTCGGTCACCTCCTCGCCGCGATGCGCCGGCAGGCAGTGCATGAACAGCGCGTCGGGCCTGGCGTGGCTCATCAATTCGGCATTGACCTGATAGGGCAGGAAGACATTGTGGCCGCGGGCGCGATGCTCCTGGCCCATCGACACCCAGCAGTCGGTGACGACGCAATCGGCGCCGTGCACCGCTTCCTCGGCCGAAGAGCTGAGCGTCACCGCGCCGCCATTGGCTCTGGCCCAGTCGAGGTATTTTTTTGCCGGCTCGCTGCCCTCGGGCGCGGCGATATTGAGTTTGAACGAGAAGCGCGCCGAGGCCTCCATCATCGAACTCAGCACATTGTTGCCGTCGCCG
This sequence comes from Rhizobiaceae bacterium, assembly GCA_041743855.1. Taxonomy (GTDB): domain Bacteria; phylum Pseudomonadota; class Alphaproteobacteria; order Rhizobiales; family Rhizobiaceae; genus JBGTLX01. The sequence goes on from JBGTLX010000803.1 coordinate 2,061, forward strand.
ACCCAGGCGAAAATCTTGCCCGCCACAGGTCCGCGATGCTCCTCGAAGGTCATGATGTCGGCCATCAGTTGGCAGGGATGGGTGTCGTCGGTCAGCCCGTTGATGACCGGGATCGTGGCGTGCTCGGCGAGTTCCAGCATCCGCTCATGCGCGGTGGTGCGGATCATGATGGCATCGACATAGCGCGACAGGACTTTTGCCGTGTCGGCGATGGTCTCGGAGCGGCCGAGCTGCATTTCGGTTCCGGTCAGCATGATCGTCTCGCCGCCGAGTTGCCGCATGCCGACATCGAAGGAGACGCGCGTGCGCGTCGACGGCTTGTCGAAAATCATCGCCAGAACCTTGCCGTCGAGCGGCTTTATCCGTTCGCCGGCCTTGAGCCGCGCCTTGCGCGCGCTGGCATCGTCCAGCAGGGCGCGAAGGTGGCTCGGCGACATCGCGGACAGGTCGGTGAAGTGACGAACTGTCATGCCACGGCCTGGGCGACCGCAACCGCTTTGGCCGCGGCCCGGATGCGGTCGATCGCGTCGCGTATTTCCGCGTCCGACACCGTCAGCGGCGGCAGCAGGCGGATGACGTTGTCGCCGGCCGGAACCGCCAGCAATTTCTCGTCGCGCAGCGCGCCGTTGAGCGCCGCGTTGGGAACGCGGCATTTCAGGCCGAGCATCAGCCCGGCCCCACGGATTTCCTCGACGATCTGCGGAAACTCATCGGCGACCGAAGCCAGCGCCTGCTTCATCAGCAGCGACTTGCGGGTGACATCGTCGAGAAAGCCGTCTTCCAGAACCACGTCGAGCACGGCGTTGCCGACCGCCATGGCGAGTGGATTGCCGCCAAAGGTGGTGCCGTGGACGCCGGGCGTCATGCCCGACGCCGCTTCGTCGGTAGCCAGGCACGCGCCCATCGGGAAGCCGCCGCCGATGCCCTTGGCGATCGCCATCAGATCGGGCTCGACGCCCGACCATTCATGGGCGAAGAGTTTTCCGGTCCGCCCGACGCCGCACTGGACCTCATCGTATATCAACAGCAGGCCATGCCGGTCGCAAAGCTCGCGCAGCCTTTTCAACGACTGCGCCGGCACGGTGCGGATGCCGCCCTCGCCCTGCAACGGCTCGATCAGGATCGCGGCTGTCTCCGGTCCGATCAGTTTTTCGGCCGCGTCGATGTCATCAAACGCGACCTGATCAAAACCCTCGACCTTCGGTCCAAAACCTTCGAGATATTTCTGCTGGCCGCCGGCCGCGATCGTGGCGAGCGTCCGGCCGTGAAACGCGCCCTCGAAGGTGATGGTGCGGAAGCGCTCGCCGTGACCTTTCACATAGTGGCAGCGCCGCGCGGTCTTGATGGCGCATTCGAGCGCCTCCGCGCCGGAATTGGTAAAAAACACCTTGTCGGCGAAGCTCGCCGCGGCCAGCCTCTCGGCCAGCCGCGACTGCCCGCCGATCTGGTAGAGATTGGAGACGTGCCAGAGTTTTCCGGCCTGGTCGGTCAGCGCGGCAACAAGATGGGGGTGGCCGTGGCCGAGTGAATTGACGGCGATGCCGGCGGCGAAATCGAGATAGCGCTCGCCATCATCGGTCACCAGCCACGAGCCTTCGCCGCGGTCGAAGGACAGGGGCGCGCGGGCGAAAGTCTCGTAAAGCGCCGAACCGCTCATTATATGTAACTCCGGAGCCGGATTGCGGGGCCGCAAGATTGGCCACGCACGTGTTTTGCATGCCAAGGCGGCTAAAAATCAAAAAAGCCGCCCAAGCGGCGGCAGACCGGGCCATATTGAGTTTTTCGGCCATGAAGTCAACGAAAACGTCTCCCGGCAGACTGCTCCGTGCCTGTGCAAAGCGCGGTCCAAAGGCATCTGCAAGTTGGGGACAACTCCGAAATCCGATTCGTGTGACATTTCGGACTCTTGTCACGGAGTCAGTCGATAGAGTAGTTTGTGGCCAGATTTGAACTATATCTCGTGCGGCGGACCTCACCACCAGCATATATGTTGTGTCGACCCGGCAGGGCCGGGCCGGTGATGGAGTCCGATTCCCGCGCACCGCACCAGGAGGTGTCTCTATGAACTGGACTGATGAACGGGTAGAGCAGTTGAGAAAACTATGGGCAGAGGGCCATAGCGCCAGCCAGATTGCCGCACAGCTTGGATCGGTCACCCGCAACGCCGTCATCGGCAAGGTGCATCGGCTAAAACTGTCGAGCCGCGGCCGCTCGACCGCCGCTCCCGCCCGCCAGAAAAAAGCCGCGCAGCCCGTGACCGCCTCCAGGACCACCAGCCGCGCCGCGACTGTGACCCGCTCCGTCACCACCTCGATGGGTGCCACCGCGCTCCAGGCGCAGTTCGGTACCGAGCCGGTCGCCCGCTACCACATGCGCCCGGCCGAGAATGTCGTCGTGCCGATCTCGCGAAAACTTCATCTGGTCGAGCTCAGCGAGCGGACCTGCAAATGGCCGAATGGCGATCCGCTGTCGGAGGAGTTCAGCTTCTGCGGCCACGATCCCGCCGACACCGGCCCTTACTGCCGCTACCACGCGAAGGTCGCTTTCCAGCCGGCCTCGGAACGCCGCAGAACGCGGTGAGTTGACGGAAAACTGCTGGGAGCGGCGCTTTTCGCCTACCCTACTGAATAAGCCCCGTATTTCGTTTCACTTGGCGGCCGGCGGTCCGTCTTTATCCAAGTTTGTCGAGGCAGCCACGGTCACCCGATGGCTTTTGTCTTCCTTCGGCCGCTCGGCCGGCATCTGCTCGCCGGTGACGATGTGATAGATCGTCTCGGCGATGTTGGTGGCGTGGTCGCCGATCCGCTCGATGTTCTTGGCGCAGAAAAGCAAATGCGTGCAAGGCGTTATATTGCGCGGATCCTCCATCATGTAGGTTAGAAGTTCGCGAAACAGCGACGTGTACATGGCGTCGATCTGGTCGTCGCGGTCGCGCATGAAGGCGATTCGCTCGACCGAGCGCGACGCATAGACGTCGAGAACTTCCTTGAGCTGCGTCAGCGCCAGTGCGGTCAGCGATTCGATGCCCCGGAACAGGCTGAGCGGCTGCGTCGACTGGCTGACGGCCACGACCCGCTTGGCGACGTTCTTGCCGAGATCGCCCACACGCTCGAGATCTGCCGAAATCCGGATTGCGCCAATGATTTCACGCAGATCGCCCGACAGCGGCTGCCGCCTGGCCAGCATCACGATGGCCCGGTCGTCGATGTCGCGCTGGCCTTCGTCGAGCAGCGCATCGTCCGCGATGACTTTCTGGGCGAGGCCCTGGTCGGCATTCACCAGGGCGGTGACCGCCTGATCGACGATGCGCTCGGCGTGACCGCCCATCGCGGCGACCTTGCGCGTAAGATATTGAAGCTCTTCGTCGAATGCGCTGACGATATGGTGCGACTGGATCGACATGCGAGTGATTCCGTATCCGGTTAGAGCATCGGACGGTTAAATGGGATCATTCTGCCGGAGCAAATTTGCGGCAAGGTCGAGGGATTTGGCGAAGGGCGTAGCGAGCCTACGTCCGAGCCGAAGCCCGAAGGATTTGCCGCAAATGCGCCCGGCCCTCCGGGTTTCCGGGCGGCGGGCGCCTGCTCGAGAAACAGAACTGATTCCATTTAGCCGTCCGATGCTCCAGCGAATCGTGCTGTGAATCAACACATTTAAGCCACGGACATGACGGAAAAAAGAAACAGCGGAAAGCAAACGCCCGTTCAGATTTTGGCAACGCGCTCGCGACCCGTCATGACGGAAAATGGACGGTGAACGCGGCCCCCTGGCCCAGTTCGGATTTGATCGAGAGCCGTGCGTTGTGGCGCGTCAGGATGTGCTTGACGATGGCGAGGCCGAGGCCCGTCCCTTTCTGCGCCCGGCTTGAGTCGACATCGACGCGGTAGAACCGTTCGGTGATACGGGGAATATGTTCTTCCGGTATGCCGGGTCCGTAGTCCCTGACGGTGACGTCGATCCCGGGCGCAAAAGCGCTGTCCGCCGGCGCGATCGACACCGTGACGCGCCCGCCGGTGTGACCGTATTTGCAGGCGTTCTCCAGCAGATTCTCGAAAACCTGAAACAGTTCGTCGCGATCGCCCCGGACTTCCATGGCCCCCTCGCCGAACCGCCTTTCGATCTCCACGCCCGATTCTTTTGCGAGCGGGGTCAGCGAATCGATCACGCTCTGGACGATGACGCGAACGTCGATCGTAGCGCCCGGCGGAAGGTAGGATTTCATTTCCAGCCGCGACAGCGAGAGCAGGTCGTCGATCAGCCGCGCCATGCGGGCGGTCTGGTTCTGCATGATCTGGAGAAACTGGTCGCGGGCGGCGGCGTCGTTTCTGGCCGGCCCGCGCAAGGTTTCGACGAAGCCTGAAATCGAGGCCAGCGGCGTGCGCAATTCGTGACTGGCGTTGGCGATGAAATCGGCGCGCATCCGGTCGATGCGGCGCGTCTCGCTCTGGTCCTTGAAGACCAGCACGAACAGCCCGGTGCCGCGGCCGACCGCCGCCACAGAAACCCTGTAAACCCGCTCGATCGGCACGCGTTCGACATAGTCGACGACGTCGGAGACGGCATTGCCCGAGCGGACGGCCTCGATCGCTCCTTGCATTTCCGGCGCACGAAATTTCAGCAGGAGCGACAGTCCGGGGCTGATCAGCCCGAAGGCGGACTGCGCGGCCGAATTGGCGTGCGCGACGGCGCCGTTCGCATCGAAGATGATCAGCGGATCGCCGACGGCTGAGGCAAGGTGTTGCGCGGTCAACCCATCGAGGCCGCCGGCAGCGGATTCGACGGACTGCCCCGCCTGCCGCTGCGCCCGGGTTCGGCGCGGCGACAGAGCCGTGACGAGGAGGACACCGAGGATCGCGGTC
>JBGTLX010000804.1:0-3416 GCA_041743855.1 Rhizobiaceae bacterium
GCGCCGCAGCCGCAAGCCCGGTTGCGGGCTTTGGACCGGTCCAGACCAGCGTGCGGTGCGTGACGCCAATCGCTGCGCACAGCTTCGCAACGGCGGCCGCTTCCGCTGCCGAACCCGGCCGCATTGCGTGGTCGATCGTCACCGCGACGATTTGCGTGGCGGACGGGAAGCGGTCGAGATGGTCTTTCAGGAGAAGAAGCAGCGCCGTTGAGTCGCTGCCACCGGATACTGCGGCGATGACGGAGCGGCGCGAGGCAAAATCGAAGGAAGAGAACGGCCGCGCAAGGTCAATCGCGGCCGATCCGATCAGCACGAAGCGAGGGCCTGTTCCTGCTTGACGCGGTCCTTCAACGCACCGGAAATGTCCGGATAGCGTTTGCCGATTTCCGAAAACGTAGCGCAGGCGACATCGCGCTGGTCGAGCCCGACCAGCGACACGCCGAGCTTCAAAAGCATGTCGGGGGCTTTTTTCGCCGACGGATAGTCCTTGTTGGCGGCCAGGAAAACTTCCGCCGCATCGCGGTATTTCTTCTGGGCAAGCAGCGATTCGCCCAGCCAGAAATGCGAATCGGCGGCCTTCTGGTCGCTCGGAAAACGCGCGATGTGATCGCGAAAGCCGGTCTCGGCGGTGCCGTAATCGCCCGACAGGATGAATTCGTAGGAATTGCGGTAGAGCTCGTCCGGATTGTCGCTCGACGGCAGCGCCGCCACAACCGTATTGTCGGCCTGTCCCTCGGGCGCGGCCTGTTGCGGTCGAGCGGCTTCGCTGGCGATCGATTCGGTCTGGTCGCCGACGCTGCCGCCGGTGACATTGCCCTTCTCGTCGAAGGTGATCGTGCCGAACGTTTTCGGCGGCACGCCGCCTTGGGTCGCCGGATCGCCGGTCTGGGTGTCGACGATGACGTCCTCGACGGTAGCCGGCGGGGTAATCCTGCCAGCGGTTTCGGCCGGAGCAGGCTGGCCGATTTCGGCTGGCGGGGCCGGGTTTTCGACCGTTTTGCGATCGGTCCCGCCGCTCGCATCGGCCTTCTTGCCTTCGATTTCCTGGAAGCGGAACTCGTTATCCTCCTGCATCTTGCGCAACTGCTCCTGCATTTGCAGGATCTGGAAGTTGAGTTCCTCGATCGTTCCCGACAGCGCCCGGATCTGCTCTTCCATGGCGGTGACGCGCGGATCGCCGGACTGCGCGAGTTGCGCTTCGCGCTCCCGCTTCTTGCCGCCGAACACGCCGGGCAGCCCAAGCGAGGGAAATTTCAGCTGCGCGAACTGGCGCGGCGGTTCGGCCGGGGCGGCAAAAGCAACGCCGCCGGCAAGGAGCGTCATGGCAAGCACGCTGCTCAGGATTGTGCGGAGATACATGGCGGTCTCATGAAGTGAGGGGTTTCGGTTCGCGAAGCGAGCGCGTTTCACCTATCAGAACCAAGAAGTTCGGCCAAATTTTGTTTGCGCCGCGGTCCGACAAGCAAAAGGCGGCCATGGCGGCCGCCTTTCGCAACAGATGTGGCATATTTGCAGCAGAGCCTGATCCCGAAAAGTGGAACCGGTTTTCGGACAAGATCAGGCTCAAATGGAGCTAGCTTCCGGCCCCGCCGGCAAGCGCGGTGACGGCGCGGCGGTTCTGCGACCAGCAGGAAATGTCGTCGCAGACCGCGACCGGCTTTTCCTTGCCGAAGGAGATGGTGCGAAGGCGGTTGCCGCCGACGCCCTGCGCCACGAGGAAGTCGCGGGTGGCGGCGGCGCGCCGTGCGCCGAGCGCCAGATTGTATTCGCGGGTGCCGCGCTCGTCGGCATGGCCCTCGATCTGGATGGCGTAGTTGGGATACTGGTTCAGCCACTGCGCCTGGCGCGTCAGGATGCCCTGCGCGTCGGCCCGCACGACGGAACTGTCGGTGTCGAAGAAGATGCGGTCGCCGACATTGACGGTCAAGTCCTGCGCCGAGCCCGGCGTCGCCGACCCCGCCGCGCCGCCGAGGCCGAGATCGGCGGCGGTGTTGGGCGTCTTCTTGGACGCGCAGCCTGCCACCGCCAGCGTCATGACCAAGGCTACAATCAGGGGGTTTCGTGTGAGTGCTGCGATGCCGCGCATGCCGGCCTCTCCTTCGCATTCGAGTGAATTCGTTGATCGACCAGTAACCACGTTGGGGTTAACCGGCGCTCAACGAACATGGTTAATGTTTTTTCTCGGGGGTCTTTCGGCCGTCCGCCGGAAGGATCCCCCCGTGTCCCTGCCCCCACTCTGTCCGCGAACGCCTGGCGGAAATGTGGCCGCAAGCTGGCGAAGGCATGATCCTTATTCCAGCAGCGGCGACCAGGCTGGGTCGGAGGCGAAATTCTGGGTCGGGATCGCCTGTTCGTTGCGCCCGGTCAGGTCGATCGAATGAAGGCGCGGGCCGCCGGACCCCGCCGCCTCGCGAAAGAACATCAGCACCCGCCCGTTCGGAGCCCATGTCGGCCCCTCCTGCTGGAAACCGGAGGACAGGATGCGCTCTCCCGAGCCGTCCGTCTTCATGACGCCGATCTGGAATTCGCCGCCCGACTGCTTGGTGAAGGCGATCAAATCGCCGCGCGGCGACCACACCGGCGTCGAATAGACACCGTCGCCGAACGAGATGCGCGTCTGGCCCGAGCCGTCCGCGCCCATGGCGTAGATCTGCGCCCGCCCGCCACGATCGGAGGTGAACACCACCTGGCTGCCGTCGGGCGAATAGGACGGCGAGGTGTCGATCGAACTCGAATTGGTCAGCCTCGTGGTCGTGCGGCTGCGCAGATCCATGGCGAAGACGTTGGAATTGCCATCATCGCGCAGCAGGCTCATGATCACCTTCTGGCCATCCGGCGAAAAGCGCGGCGCAAAGGTCATGCCCGGAAAATTGCCGACAAGTTCGCGCTGCCCGGTCTCGATCTGCAGGAGATAGACCTTCGGCTCGCCGCTCTCATAGGACATGTAGGTGATTTCTTGCCGGCTCGGCGAAAAGCGCGGCGTCAGCGCGATCGACTTGCCGTCGGACAGATAGCGGACGCCGGCGCCGTCCTGGTCCATGATCGCCAGCCGCTTGACGCGCTGGTTTTTCGGCCCGGATTCGTCGATGAAAACGACGCGCGTGTCGAAATAGCCCTTCTCGCCGGTCAGCCGCTCGTAGATGGCGTCGGCGATGATGTGGGCGACGCGCCGCGAATTGGCCTTGCTGGCGAAGAACTGCTCGCCGATGAGCTGTTCGCCGGCAAACGTGTCCCACAACCGGAACTCGGCGCGCAGCCTGCCGTCCGGTTCCTCGGTGACGCGGCCGGTGACCAGCGCCTGCGCGTTGATGACCTTCCAGTCCTCGAACCGCGGGGCTGCGTCCGGGTTGGAGATTTTTTCGATGAAAGCGCCCTTGTCGATCGGCGCGAACAGTCCCGAGCGCTGCAGGTCGGAG
>JBGTLX010000805.1:0-4005 GCA_041743855.1 Rhizobiaceae bacterium
CTGCTGTGGCGGCCGACGCCGATCAATTATGCGATCACCTTTGTCCTCTACTGCATTGTCGGAATCACCGATTATTTCGATGGTTACCTGGCCCGCGCGCAGGGCCAGATCTCGCGGCTCGGCCAGTTCCTCGACCCGATCGCCGACAAGATCATGGTCGCGGCGGTGATCGTCATGCTGCTTGCGTCGCGGCGCGCCAACGGCGAGCCGCCTATCATCCAGGACCTGCACGTCATCCCGGCGCTGGTCATCCTGCTGCGCGAGATCATCGTCTCCGGGCTGCGCGAATTCCTTGCCGAGGTGCGGGTGGGAGTGCCGGTCAGCGCGCTCGCCAAATGGAAGACGACCCTGCAACTCGTCTCGCTCGGCGCGCTGATCCTGGCGGGCGCCTTTCCAGCCGAAGCGTGGATGCACCAGGTCGGGTTGGCCAGCCTGTGGGCGGCGGCGGCGCTGACACTTGTGACCGGCTACGATTATTTGCGCATCGGCCTCAGGCACATGGACTGAGACTAGTTCTTCACTGGCGCGTCGGCGTTCCTGATGGAATTGTAGACATCGTCGAAAGCGCGGAGCGACTGCAGGTTCGGAACGTCGCCAGTGACGATCGATTCTCCGAGACGAAGTACGCGCGGCTGATTAAGCGTGAATTGCGGCCAAGACGGCAAACCGGCCGCATTCGGATCGCCCGATCGCGCCATGTTCAGCCAATAGGTCGACATGGTATCGGCGAGACGACGATCGCCGTCTCGCCACGCCCACGGTTCCTGATCAAGATGGTCGAACGCGTACCAGAGATCGGCAAAATGGCTGGCGCCCCAGCCGTGGTTGACGGAGCCGTCGGGAAATGGAGGCTCTTGGTTGAAATAATAATAAAAGACCTTGCCCTGTCCGGTTTTCGCCTGAAGGCGTGCCCAGGCCCACATGTCCCATCCAAACCGCAGGTCGCGCTCCAGCGCGGCCCGCGCGCGTTTTGCTTCCTCGTCGGTTTTGAAGGGATAAGCGGCGACGATCGGCGGCGGCAACGGGCCCCATTGTTTCTCAAGCTCGGCGGCGAAACTGGTGGCAGTGACAGTTGAGAGGTCGATGAGAGAGCGCGCCTCGTCCGCGTTTGAACCGAGCAGCAACGGGACGTCGTTCTGTTTGCCGGCCGCGAAGACATCGAACGGGTCGTCCGGAAGCAAGTAAGGTTCGATCACCGGATGGGCGAGTGCCCGTCCATCGGCTGTCAGAAGTTTTGCCGCCGGCACTCGCCGCAGTTCCTCGATCGATGATGCTCCCATTGAAGTTGCAAAGGCCTGGCCCTGTTTTTCGGCATTAGCGAGCAGGTAATGGGGTGCGATCTCGACCGGTTCGAACACGCCGCCGCTTTGACCGATCGCGCGATGGAATAGCCCGCGCGCCCGCGGCGAGGCCATCAGGATGCTGACCGACATCGCGCCGGCCGATTGCCCGAAGATCGTAACGCGATTCTTGTCACCACCGAAGCTGCCAATGTTGCGCTGAACCCATTGCAGGGCGGCGATTTGATCCATCAGCCCATAGTTGCCGGAGGAGTGATTGCGGGATTCCCGAGTCAATTCGGGATGGGAAAGAAAGCCAAGGGAGCCCAGGCGATAGCCCAAGGTGACAACGACCGCGCCTTTGCGCGCGAGCCGATCACCCCAATAGAGCGGCATCGACGCCGATCCGTTTGTCCATCCGCCGCCATAAATAAACACCATGACCGGCAGCGGCGTTTGGCTCCGCTTTTCCGGCGTCCAAACGTTCAAATAGAGGCAATCTTCGCTCGTTTCGGGCGGTTTTTCCCCGGGTATCGAAACGCCGTCTTGCATACAGGCCGGCGCGAAACGGGTTGCGCTGCGAACGCCGCTCCAGGCGGCAACGGGTTGAGGCTCGCGCCAGCGCAGGTCTCCAAGCGGTGGCTGTGCGAACGGAATGCCCTTGAAGGTCCGCACCCCGTCGCTTTCGATGCCCTCGACGAGCCCGCCTTCAATGGCAACACCTCTTGCCGTGGCGGCAGATGCAGCTGCCCAAAGCAGCACTAAAAACAGCCCTCGCGCGATCAATCGCGCCTCCTACATCTCGCTGGTGTATGAGTTGAATAACACAGCTAGAGCCGCAAGGTCAACATTTGTTCCGCTTGCGAATTCTTTGTGCCACAGCTGGTCATCGACGCTAGCTCAAGCGCCAGGGCAGGGACTAATCGAATTTACCGTTCGCTCTGACCAAGTTTAATCGTTTCTGTCGATGCAGCGACCGGCCTAGGCCTCGGGCACACACAAGAAAGGCGACACCATGGACGCGAAGACGAGCGGCAGCCCCTTGAATTGCCCGATGAACCCCGCGGTGCGGTCGCTGTTGGGACGGACCAACCGCGACTGGTGGCCGGATTCGCTGCCGCTCGACGTCCTCAGCCAGGGCGGCAATTCGCCCGATCCGATGGGCGACGACTTCGATTATGCGGAGGCGTTCAAGGCGCTCGACTATCGGGCTTTGAAGGCGGACCTGACGGCGCTGATGACCGACAGCAAGCCATGGTGGCCGGCCGATTACGGGCACTATGGCCCGTTCATGATCCGCATGGCCTGGCATGCCGCGGGCACCTATCGCACCGCCGACGGCCGCGGCGGCGCAAACAGCGGCCAGCAGCGTTTCGCTCCGCTCAATTCCTGGCCGGACAACGGCAATCTCGACAAGGCGCGGCGCCTGCTGTGGCCGGTCAAGCAGAAGTACGGCAAGCACATCAGCTGGGCCGATTTGTTCATCCTCGCCGGGAATGTCGCGATCGAGAGCATGGGCGGTCCGATCTTCGGCTTCGGCGGCGGCCGCAAGGACGTGTTCGAGCCTGAGAAGGACATTTACTGGGGCGCCGAGGAGAAGTGGGTCAGCGAGGGCGCCGAAACGCGCCTCCAGCCCGACCGCGAGATGGAGCTCGAGCATCCGCTGGCGGCGATCCAGATGGGCCTGATCTACGTCAATCCCGAAGGGCCGGGCGGCAAGCCCGATCCACTGCTCTCGGCGCGCGACATGAAGGCGACCTTCGAGCGCATGGCGATGAATTCGGAGGAAACCGTCGCGCTCACCGCCGGCGGGCACACCTTCGGCAAGGCGCACGGCAATGGCGATGCTTCGCTGCTGGGCCACGCCCCGGCGGGCGGTGACATCGCGGCGCAGGGTTTCGGCTGGGTCAGCGGCCATGAAAGCGGCGGCATCGGCGAGCACACCGTGACCAGCGGCATCGAGGGTTCGTGGGTCAATACGCCGACCGAGTGGAGCGAGAATTATTTCCGGCTGCTGCTCGATTACGACTACGAGCTGGTTCACTCGCCCGCGGGCGCGCAGCAATGGCAGCCGATCGATCAGCGCGAGGAGGACATGGCTCCGGCCGCGTGGGATCCGTCGATCAAGGTGCCCACGATGATGACCACCGCCGACATGGCGCTGAAGATGGATCCCGAATTCCGCGCGATCAGCGAGAAGTTCCGCACCGATCACGAGGCCTTCAAGGATGCGTTCGCGCGCGCCTGGTTCAAGCTGACCCACCGCGACATGGGGCCCAAGGTCCGCTATCTCGGCCCTGAGGTTCCGGCCGAAGACCTGATCTGGCAGGATCCGGTCCCGGCGGGAACCAAGCCGTCGGACGCGGATGTCGCGGCGGTTAAAGCCGCGATCGCGGGTAGCGGTCTGACCGTCAGTCAACTCGTGAAGACCGCCTGGGCCTCGGCCTCGACCTATCGCAAGTCCGACCATCGCGGCGGTGCCAACGGCGCGCGCATCCGGCTCGCGCCGCAGAAGGACTGGCACGTCAACGAGCCCGAGCAACTGGCGAAGGTATTGGCCACGCTCGAGGGGCTGCGCGGCGGGCTGTCGATGGCCGATACCATTGTGCTCGGCGGCGTCGTTGGGCTGGAAAAGGCGATCAAGGATGCGGGCTTCAACGTCCCGGTGCCGTTCACCGGCGGCCGCGGCGATGCCACGCAGGAGCAGACCGACGTCGAGAGCTTC